>JAICSG010001252.1 GCA_025937035.1 Thermoanaerobaculia bacterium
CCCTTTCGATAATCGTCGCGATCCCCTGCCCGCCGCCGATGCAGAGGGTGATCAGGGCGGTCGAGAGATCCCTCCGCTCGAGCTCGTCGAGCGCCGTGCCCAGGAGGATGGCCCCAGTCGCTCCCAGCGGATGGCCGAGGGCGATGGCGCCGCCGTTGACGTTCACCTTCCCGGGATCGACCCCTAAGCTGCGGATCGTCTGCAGGGGGACCACGGCGAAGGCCTCGTTGATCTCCCAGAGATCGATGTCCTGGACGCTCATGCCGGCCTTCTCCAGGGCCCGGCGCGAGGCCGGAGCGGGGGCGGTCAGCATGATCAGCGGCTCGGAGCCGATGGTGGCCATGGCCCGGATGCGCGCCCGGGGCTTGAGGCCGTGGGCCTTGGCATAGTCCCCGGAGCCGATCAGCACCGCCGCGGCGCCGTCCACGATGCCGCTGGAATTGCCGGCGGTGTGGAGGTGGCGGACCTCCGAAAGCTGGGGATAGCGGGCGAGTGCGATCTGGTCCAGAGTCTCGCCGTTCGGGCCGACCGGGGTCGCTCCCAGGGCCATGAACGCGGGGTTGAGCGAGGCGAGCCCCTCCATCGTGGTGTCGTGCCGCGGATGCTCGTCCTTCTCCAGCAGCACCTGGCCGGTGGCCGGATCTTTCACCGGAAAGAGGCTGCGGCCGAAGTGGCAGTTGGACTGGGCGACCGCGGCCTTGCGCTGGGATTCGAGGGCGAAGGCGTCGAGCTCCTCGCGGGAGATGCCTTCCAGCGAGGCGATCACGTCGGCGCTGATCCCCTGGGGCACCTGGAAGATCTTTCCCCGCAGGGTCATGTTCTCGCCGTCCTGCCCGGCGCGGTCGGCTCCCATGGGCACCCGCGACATGCTCTCCACGCCGCCGCCCACCACCAGCTTCTGGGCGCCGGACATCACCCCCATGGCGGCGAAGTTGATCGCCTGGAGCCCCGAGCCGCAGAAGCGGTTGACGGTGGTCCCGGTGACCTCCTCCGGCCAGCCGGCGGCGAGCACGGCGTTGCGCGAGATGTTGGCCCCCTGCTCGCCGGCCTGGGAGACGCAGCCGGCGATGACGTCCTCGACGTCGGCCGGATTCACGCCGGCCCGCTCGGCCAGCCGGTTGAGCGTCTGGGCCAGCAGCTCCTGGGGGTGGACGTTGGACAGGGCGCCCTTGCCCGCCTTGCCGCGGCCCCGCGGCGTACGGACGGCGTCGAGAATGAAAGCGTCGGTCATGGCAGTCTCCTTGAGTTGACGAACGGTCGTTCGATTTCGGAATTCAAAAAAATCAAGCCTTTGCGTCGGACATGAGCCGCTCGAAGGCGGCCCGGGCGCGCTGGTCCGCTTTGGGGTCGCGCAGCATGCGATGCATATGGTGATAGCCGAGGGCGATGGCGGTGACGTCGAAGGAGAATTGCTCCACGTCGAGGTCCGGCCGGAAGTGGCCGGCCTCGATTGCCATGCGGGCCCCCTTGGCGATGAAGGCGAATCGGCGTCGGTGGGCCTCCTGGAG
>JAICSG010001086.1 GCA_025937035.1 Thermoanaerobaculia bacterium
AGATCGACGCCGAGCTGCGGGCCAACGGCAAGCCGGGGCTCCAGATCACCTCGCAGACGGCCGGCGGCCGGACCTACTACTCGATCGTCTCCGGCGACGGCTCTTCCCACGCCAGCTACCTGTTCGAGGACGGCTACATGATCGCCGGCCCGAGCGTGGCGCTGCTGGAGCAGGCGATCCAGCTCCGGAGCTCCGGGGTGACGCTCGCCACCACGGCCAAATTCCGCGACCTGCTGGGTCCGGACGGCCAGGTGAACGTCTCCGCCCTGGTCTACACCAACATCGCGCCCATCGCGCAGTCGGCCTCGAAGGTGCTCCCCAGCGCTCCGGCGAAGGGTCACCCGCACGGCGCGGCGGCGATCGGCAAGATGCTGGCCGGCCAGGGACCGACTCTCTACTACGCCTACGCGGAGGCGGACCGCATCGTCTTCGCGGGGAGCAACCAGAACCCCCTCGGGCTCAACCTCGGGACGCTGGCCAGCTTCGGCAGCATGCTCGGGGCGGCTCAGGGGCAGGCGGACGCCGTTCACTAAGGACCCCCGAGGCCCTGGAGGGAAACGACCGTGTCGAACGATCCAGTCATCGAGCTCCAGGGCCTGGAGGTCCACCTCGGGAAGCGCCCGATCCTCAAGGGGTTGAGCGCTTCCCTCTCCGGCCGCTGCATCGGCCTGCTGGGGCCGAACGGAGCGGGCAAGACCACTCTTCTCCACACCCTGCTCGGGTTCCACCCCGCCTCGGCGGGCACGGCCCGCATCTTCGGCCGGGACATCCGGACGGAGGCGCGGGCGATCCGGGCCGAGATGGGCTACATGCCCGAGAGCGACGCCTTCCTCGGCGGCATGACCGCGGTGCGGTTCGTGCGGCTGATGGGGGAGATCTCGGGGCTCCCCGCGGAGCGGGCCCTGGAGCGCGCTCACGAGGCGCTCTTCTACGTGGGCCTCGGCGAGGCCCGCTATCGCAAGGTCGAGACCTACTCGCTGGGCATGAAGCAGCTCGCCAAGCTGGCCCAGGCGCTGGTCCACGGGCCGCGGCTCATCTTCCTCGACGAGCCCACCAACGGCCTCGACCCCGACGCCCGCGAGCGGATGCTGCGGCTGATCCACGACATCCGCGACACGGGCGAGGTCAACGTCATCCTCTCCTCGCACCTCCTGCGGGACGTCGAGGAGTGCTGCGACGAGGTGCTGATCCTCAAGGACGGCCGCATCGCCACCTACTGCAATCTGGAGGAGGAGCGCCGGGCCAACCGCAAGTTCCTCGAGCTGGAGACACGGGGGGGCGACGAGCCGTCGTTCGTGGCCGCCGTCGAGGCCCTGGGGGTCGAGATGGCGACCTCGGGCAAGCAGAAGATCAAGCTCGTGCTGCCAGAGGGGATCGGCGTCCGCGATCTCTACCGGTTGGCGGCGGAGCGGCAGGTGCAGATCCGCCGCCTCGACTACAAGAAGGACTCCCTGCAGGACATCTTCCTCCAGGCGATGGAGACGGAAACGGAGGTCGCCGGTCATGGCCGTGTATGAGCGCAACTACGGGCGCTACCGGGGCACGCTGACCCCCGAAGGGTCGCGCTTCCTCATCCTGCCGCGCTACGCCTGGAAGGACGTCTTCGAGAGCCGGCTCTTCGTGGGCTTCTACTTCCTCTGCTTCCTGCTGCCGTTCGCCGGGCTGCTGATGATCTATCTCCATCACAACCTGGCGGCGCTCAAGTTCCTCAACCTGCCCCTGGAGCAGCTCAACGAGGCGCTGCCGATCAACGCCTCCTTCTTCCGCCGGGGGATCGAGCTCCAGAGCTGGCTCTGCTTCCTGCTGGCGCTCTCGGTGGGGCCGGCGCTGGTCGCGCCCGACCTGCGCAACAACGGGCTGCCGCTCTACCTCTCGCGCCC
>JAICSG010000844.1 GCA_025937035.1 Thermoanaerobaculia bacterium
ATCCGCGCCATCTTCCGCGAGATCGATCCGGAGACCTGGAGCCTCGTCTACCACAACCCGGTCGCCCTGCTGCAGCGGGTCTCTCCCGAGGAGATCGGCCGCCGGGTGCGGGACCTGGAGATGCAGACCCGCATCAACCAGGCTCACCGGCGCCTCCAGAGCTATCTGCACGGCGGCGAGAGCTGGGGCATGGTCCACGCCGGGCCGATCCTCGCCCGGCCGGTGGCCTACTTCTCGGCCGAGTTCGGCCTCCATCAGTCGCTGCCCATCTACTCGGGCGGCCTCGGCGTGCTGGCCGGGGACCACCTGAAGAGCATGAGCGACCTGGGAGCGCCGGTGGCCGGCGTGGGGCTGCTCTATCACGAGGGGTACGTCCACCAGCTCATCGACGAGAACGGCTGGCAGCAGGATCTCTACGAGCCGATCGCGACCCCTGAGCTCCCCGTCGAGCCGGTGGTCCTGGCGGACGGCTCCCAGGCGCGCTTCAGCGTCGAGCTTCCCGGGCGCGACGTCTTCCTCAAGATCTGGCGCGTGCGCGTGGGGCGCAGCGACCTCCTGCTGCTCGACGCCCGCGACGACGCCAATTCCGCCGACGACCAGGCGCTCACCGCCCGCCTCTACGGCGGCGACCAGGAGACCCGCATCCAGCAGGAGATCCTGCTCGGCGTGGGCGGCCACCGGGCCCTCGGCGTGGTGGGGATCAAGCCTTCCGTGCTCCATCTCAACGAGGGGCACTCCGCCTTCGCCCTGCTGGAGCGGGGGCGGGAGCTCGTCCAGGACCACGGGCTGGAGCCGGCCGAGGCGCTGCGCGAGGTGGCGGCGATGAGCTGCTTCACCACCCACACCCCGGTCGAGGCGGGGCACGACCGCTTCCGGGCCGACCTCGCCAGCTCCCACCTGGAGGCGCTCGCCCGCGGGCTCAAGATGCCGGTCGACGAGGTGATGGCGCTCGGCTCCGAGCACCCCGGGGATCCCAACGCCCCCTTCTGCCCGACGGTGCTGGCCCTCAAGCTCACCCGGCGCTCGAACGGCGTCTCGGCCCTCCACGGCCGGGTGTCGCGCAAGATGTGGCAGGGGCTCTATCCCGGCAAGAGCGAGGAGGAGGTGCCGATCGGCCACATCACCAACGGCGTCCACGTCCGCACCTGGATGGCGGCGGACATGTACTCGCTCCTGCTCCAGCACTTAGGGCCCCGCTGGCTCGACCGCATCTCCCACGCCGACCTCTGGACGCGCATCGACCGCGTGCGCGACGCCGAGCTCTGGGAGGTCCACCAGGTGCTCAAGGCGCGGCTCTTCACCTTCGCCCGCCGCCGCCTGGCCGACCGCCGCGAGCGGCTGGGGCTCACCCGGCTGGAGCGGGAGCCGCTCGATCCGGAGGCGCTCACCCTCGGCTTCGCCCGCCGCTTCGCCACCTACAAGCGGGCCGACCTGCTGTTCCAGGACCTCGACCGCCTCGACCGGCTGGTCAACCACCCCGAGCGGCCGGTGCAGATCGTCTACGCCGGCAAGGCCCATCCGCGCGACACCGGCGGCAAGGCGCTCGCCCAGCGGGTGGCCAACCTGGAGAAGGACCCCCGCTTCGCCGGCAGGATCGTGTTCATCGAGAACTACACCATGCACGTGGCCCGGCAACTCGTGCAGGGGGTGGACGTCTGGCTGAACACGCCGCGGCGCCCGCTGGAGGCGTGCGGCACCAGCGGCCAGAAGTGCATCCTGAACGGCGTGCTCAACTGCTCGATCCTCGACGGCTGGTGGGCCGAGGCCTACGACGGCGGCAACGGCTTCGCGATCGGCGACGGCGAGGTGCACGCCAACCCGGAGGTCCAGGACGAGCGGGATGCCCAGGCCCTCTTCGAGGTGCTGGAGCGCGAGGTGGTGCCGCTCTACTACGACCGCCGCGCCAACCCCGGCGCCCAGACCGTTCCCCACGGCTGGATGGCCCGCGTCAAGCGCGCTATGCGCACCCTCGCCTGGCGCTACAACGCCGACCGCATGGTGATGGACTACGTCCGGGAGTGCTACCTGCCGGCGGCGGGCGGGGATACGTGCCGTATGCCGCGGATGTTGGGGCTTGGGGTGAGGTTTCGGGGTGGGGGGAGCCGCCACCTCCCCATCCACCATAACCTTCTTCCACCGCCCCCGCTCCACCTCCTCCCAGGAGATCCTCCACCGTCCATGATCGCCGGAGTGCGCGGCCAGATAGAGGGCGTCGCGGCCGGCGGCCATCGTCGCGTTGCCGGTCAGGGCGAGGCCGAGCTCCACGCGTTCGAGGGAAGCCTCGGCGGGATCGTAGCGGTCGAGCGCCACCCCGGTCTGACCCTGGACGAGGAGGTAGATCCGGTGGTCCAGCCCCTCGGTCAGGTCGGAGATTCTCTGGACGGCGAGGAACGGCCGGAAGCTCGCCCGGTCCCCGGCCCGGACCTCCGCGGGAACGGTGGCGGTCTTCGCATCCCGATGGGTGACCTTCCCCTTGTCCACCTCCACCCTCAGAAGGCGGTGTCCCGCCGGGCTGTAACGGTCCAGCACGTAGGCGTAGTTGCGGGCCGTCCAGAGCTTCCCCTGGTGG
>JAICSG010000736.1 GCA_025937035.1 Thermoanaerobaculia bacterium
GGAACGTCTCTACGGTTCAGCACAGCCAGGGGATGCGCCATAGCCGGGGATCGCCGCTCCCTCAGCACCCCGCCGGCGTCCCTCCGCCGGCGTGCGTGGGGCGCCCCTCGGCGGCCATCCGGGCCACGTTGTCCTTGAAGGCGGAGAGGTCGAGGATGGGCTTGGTCCTGTGGTCGTCGCAGCCGGCGGCGAGCGAGCGCTCGCGGTCGCCGGCCATGGCGTGGGCGGTGAGGGCCACGATGGGGGTGGCGTCGAAGGCCGGATCGGCCCGCAGGCGCTTGGTGGCCTCCAGGCCGTCGAACTGGCCGCCCAGGCTGAGGTCCATCAGGATCAGATCGGGATCGGCCGCGCGCGCGCGGCCGATCCCCTCCTCGGCCGTCCGCGCCTCCACCACCTCGTGGCCGTAGAGCTCCAGCGTCAGCCGGACCAGCTCCCGCGTATCGGGGTCGTCTTCAACCAGCAGGATTTTCGCCATCGATTGGTGTCACTCCGAGATGCTCCAGGGTTTCGCGGAGGCGCGTCTGCAGGTCGGTGATCAGCAGGTCTCCCTTGCGGATCACCTCCGCGATCTGGTCCACGATGAGGCGGCGGTCCTGAGGGGTCAGGTCCTTGCCGGTGACTACGAGGATGGGGGTGTGCTCCGTGCGCGGATCGGAGCGCAGGCGGGCGATCAGCTCGAAGCCGCTCATGCCGTGCGGCATCATGAGGTCGCAGATGATGGCCCGCGGCGGGCTATGGGCGATCGCCTCCAGGGCCGCCTCACCGCTCGCCACCGCGCGCACCCGGAACCCCTCGCGGCGCAGGGCGGTGGTGAGCAGCTCGCGCACGCCATGCTCGTCGTCCACCACCAGCACGTAGCCGTCGCCGTCGGGCACCCCCGGGCGGCTGACGCTGCGCAGGGTGGAGGTGAGCTGCGAGGGCTCGACCGGCTTCAGCAGGTAGGCGGAGGCCCCCAGCCGGAAGCCCAGCGGGCGGTTGTCGACGATCGAGCAGACGATGACCGGGATGTCCGAGGTGGCCGGGCTCCCCTTGAGCGATTGCAGGACCCGCCAGCCGTCCATGCCCGGCATCATCACGTCGAGGGTGATCGCCGACGGATGGAGCTGGCGGGCGAGCTCGAGGCCCACCGATCCCGAGGGGGCCATCCGGGAGCGGAAGCCGGCGCTGGCCACCGTCTCGGCGAGCAGGGCGGCGGCGTCCGGGTCGTCCTCGATGATCAGCACCAGCGGCCTGCCCTCGACGTCCGGGCTGTCATGCGCCACCGCGGCGAGGCGCTCGCCCATCTGGGCCATCGCACCGTGGCCGGCCGCCGCCACGCTCACCCCTTCCATGGGGCCGAGCTCGGGGTCCGGCGCCACCAGCGGCAGGGTCACCGTGAAGGCCGATCCCTTCCCGACCTCGGATTCGACCTCGATCACGCCGCCCAGCAGCTCGACGATCTGGCGCACGATCGAGAGCCCCAGGCCGGCGCCCCCCGCCAGGCGCGACATCGAGCCGTCCACCTGACGGAAGCGCTCGAAGATGATGGTCATCGATTCCTGATCGATTCCCACCCCGGTGTCGCGCACCACGAAGCGGCAGGTCCCGTGCTCCCAGGGCACCAGCTCGGCCTCGACCCACCCCTGATGGGTGAACTTGATGGCGTTCGAGAGCAGGTTGATCACCACCTGGCGCACCCGCAGGGGGTCGCTGAAGGCGAAAGGAAGGGTTTCGGGAATGCGCAGGCGGTAGTCGAGCCCCTTCTGACGGGCGAGCGACTGCAGCTCCCGGAAGGCGCTCTGGACGACGTCGTCGAGGTCGAAGGGCTCGCGGTTGATCTTCATCCGCCCGGCCTCGATCTTGGCCACGTCGAGGACATCGTCGATCAGCGCCAGCAGGTGGCGGCCGTTGCGCAGGATGCGCTCGAAGGCGGTGGCGTAGGCCGGGGGGACCGGCTTGCCGGCCTCGGTCATCTGCACGAGCTGGACGAAGCCGATGATCGCCGTCAGCGGCGTGCGCAGCTCGTGGGACATGTTGGCCACGAACTCGGCCTTGAGGCGGTTGTACTCCTCCAGCCGGCGGTTGGCCTGCATGAGGTCGTCCACCAGCTGGCGCTGGCGCTCCTCGCTCTCGCGCAGGGCCCGCTCGGTCTCGGTGATGCGCAGCAGGGCGCGCACGTGGGCGAGCAGGGTGCGCCGCTCGATCGGCTTGGCGAGGTAGCCGTCGGCGCCCGACTCCAGCCCTTCGGCCTGCTCGTCCGGCGAGATGCGGCGGCCGGAGATCAGGATCACCGAGCTGCGCGACAGCTCGGGGTCCGCCTTGATCCGCTTGCAGACCTCAAGCCCCTGGAGGCCCGGGAGGACCGAGTCGAGCAGCACCAGGTCCGGCCGCTGGGCCCGGCAGACCTCCAACGCCTCCTCGCCCGTCCCGGCCCGGAAGATCTCGTGGCTGGCCGAGGCCAGGATGCGCGCGTAGGCCTCCAACAGCGCCGGCTCGTCGTCGACGATCAGGATCTTGGCCATGCCCCCTCCAACCCCCTCTCCGGCTCGTCCGGCGGCACCCCCGGCCCCTGGTCGACGGCGACAGCCACCCGTCCCTCTCCCCTGGAGAGGCGGACCTCCACGAGGGAGCCGGGCGGCGAGAGCTTGACCGCGTTGCCGATCAGGTTGTTGAGCACCTGGGCGCTCACTTCCGGCCCCCCTCTCCCATCAGCCGCGCGGCGAGCTCGACCCCCTCTTGGGCGTCGCGGGCCGAGGCGTCCGCCCCCAGGCGGCGCCAGAGGCCGGGATCGACGTTGAACGGATAGCCGCCCACCAGCACCTTGACCCGGCCGCCCATCTCGGAACGCACGGCGGCGATCAGATCGGCCACCGCCCGGATGTGGAAGGGCATGGTCGCCGAGACGGCGAGGAGGTCCGCCCCGCGCTCCTCGAGAGTGCGGATGACGTCTCCGGTGGGGGTGTTGGCGCCCAGGTAGAAGGTGTCCCACCCCTCCATCTCGAAGAAGTCGGAGACC
>JAICSG010000136.1 GCA_025937035.1 Thermoanaerobaculia bacterium
CCGCGTTGGCCCTGGGGCTGACGCTCGCGGCGGCCCTGGGGGGCACGGCCGCTCTTTATGCGCAGGAGCAGACGCGCTCCTTTCAGCAGCCGTTCCCGGCCAACGGCGAGGTGCGGATCGCCAACCTCGCCGGCCGGGTGGAGATCGTGAAGGGGCAGGGCCCGAACGTGGTGGTGGACGCGACCGTGCACGCCGACTTCAGCGGCGCCGCCGAGACACAGCGGCAGCTCCAGGGGATGCGGTGGGTGAAGGGGCGGGACAAGAAGGGGCGCGAGGAGTGGCAGCTCTCGTATCCGGTCGAAAAGTACCGTTCCTACAGCTATCCCACGGCGAAGCATGAGGATTCGGGCCTCCCCTCCTTCCTGGGCTTCCTCGCGGACATGGGCAATACCACGACCACCTACCGGGGCGAGCGGGTGAAGATCTACCACCACAAGGGCTCGGCTCCCACGCTCTACGCGGACCTGCGGGTCACCCTGCCGGCCGGCTCCAACGTGGCCGTGCGCAACGTGATCGGCAAGGTCCATGGGGGAGACCTGGAGGGGAACCTCTCGATCGACACCGGCAGCGGCGACGTGCAGATCGCCTCGCAGTCCGGCCAGCTGGCGGTCGACACGGGATCGGGTGACGTGGTGATCGGCTCGACCCGGGGGGAGACGACGGTCGACACTGGCTCCGGCGACGTGGTGGTGCGGCGGTTCGTGGGCAACGGCTCGATCGATACCGGCTCGGGAAGCGTGACCGTGCAGAAGGTCTCCGCGGGCAAGCTGACCATCGACACCGGCTCCGGAGACGTCACCCTCCAGGACGGCGAGGCCGGCCGGGTGATCGCGAAGACGGGCTCCGGCGGGGTCAAGGTGCTGTCCGTCGAGCTGGAGGACCTGACGGCGGAGACCGGCTCGGGCGACGTGACCGTGCAGAGCACGCTGGCCCGGACCAAGCGGCTGAGCGCCGAAACGGGCAGCGGCGACGTGGACATCAAGGCCGGCCCGAACGCCTCGTTCAACGTCGTCTCGGACCAGGGGAGCGGCGACCTCAGGGTGCACTACTCCGACGCCGTCCTCCGCAAGCAGGGGCACAAGGTGGTGGGCGCCAAGCGGGGGGACGGCCGCACGGCGATCCACATCGAGACCGGCAGCGGCGACGCGACGATCCGGCCGCAGGGGTAGGGCCTATCCTGAATCGTCAGTCCGTTCGAGGCCCCGCCCTGTTGCGGGGCCTCGTCGTCTGGCAGGATTTCAGCTTGAGCCTTGGGCAGGACCGAGACCTAGAAGGACCAGGATCGGGACGACGTCTTGTCGTTCATCGCTCCAAGCCCGGCACAATCCGGGCTGCAGATCTGCAGAGCGCCTCCGAAGTAGACGTTTTCATACAGGACGTTCGTGTTGCAGTTGGCGAAGCCCCGGGTCGAGCTGACCACGTCGTTCCATCCAGGCCCCATGCCCGTAGCCTGGTAGCTGGTGACCGAATCGCAAGGAGCGGGCGCCGTCCAGGTCAGGGTAGCTCCCTGATAGTTGGCGTCCCAATAATCGATCGCGATGACGTAGGTATCCTTTGTGCTCAGGGGCTTCCGAGCCTTCTTGAGTTGCTGCTCGTTGATCCGGTCGAGCTGCGTGCGGAGGTCCTCGTCCGGCGGCAGCCAGACCGCCCCGTTGGTCGCCGCGAGCACGGCATCCGACAAAGTCGGATAGCACGAGAAGCTCGTCACCTTCGAGCGCTTGGCGCCAGGCCTGACGGGCTCCAGGGCGGCGACGCAGTGCGGGTTCTCCTCCGTCATCCGGGGCGACTGTCCGTAGGATCGGGTTGGAACGAACATCAGGGCTGCGAGAGGCACAATCAGGAGAGTTGCGCTGACGACTCTACGCGTGTGCATTCCGTAACGCTCCTTTCTACCGGGTCTTCCCTGCCAGACAGGAGCGATAATACTTAAATGATGCCGTATGTCAAGCGATTCTTAATCTCTCCTGCCCGAACCCGAGCAAAGATTGAGCGGTAGGCCGGCCGGCCTACATCTTCCCGTAGTTCGGCCCGTCGCCCCCCTCCGGCGGCACCCAGGTGATGATCCCGTAGGGGTCCATGATGTCGCAGGTCTTGCAGTGGACGCAGTTGCTGGCGTTGATCTGCAGCCGGCGGCCGGAGGGGGTGGCGGGGTCGGCCACCATCTCGTAGACGGCGGCGGGGCAGAAGCGCTGGCAGGGGTTGGCGAACTCCTTGACGCAGCGGTCGACGCAGATGCTCGTATCGTGGACCAGCAGGTGGACCGGCTGGTCCTCGTCGTGCGCGGTGCCCGAGTTGTAGACGTCGGCCAGGCGGTCGAAGGTGAGCTTGCCGTCGGCGGGCACCGCCGGGGCCGGCTGAAGCCGCTGCCCGGCGGGGGTGTCGAGGGGGATCATCCGCTCGTTGCCCGGCTCGGTCTCCAGGCGGTCCTTGACCCCCCAGCCGCGCCCGCCCGTCACCATCCCGAGCCCTCCCTGGAGGAAACCGCCCAGCAGGCCGTGATCGAAGGACTGGTGGAAGTTGCGCACCGGCCAGAGCTCTTCCTTGACCCAACTCGCGTCGATCTTGGCCTGATAAGCCGCCAGCCTCTCGGCCGTGGCGCCACCGGCCTTCAGGGCCTCCACGATCGTCTCGGCGGCCAGCATGCCGGACTTCATGCCGAGGTGGATCCCCTTCAGGCGCTGGCTGTTGAGCATGCCCGCCGAGTCCCCCACGATCAGGAAGCCGTCGCCGTAGGGGCGCGGCATCGACCACCAACCCCCCTCGGGGATCGCCTTGGCGCCGTAGAAGGCCATCTTCCCCCCCTCGAGCATCTTCGCGATTTCGGGGTGGGTCTTCAGGCGCTGGAATTCCTTGTGGGGATCGAAATAGGGGTTCTTGTAGTCGAGCCCGGCCACCAGGCCCACGATGAGCTGGTCGTTCTGCATCCCATAGATGAAGCCGCCGCCGAAGTTGTCGAAGCCCAGCGGCCAGTTCATGGTGTGGATCACCTCGCCGGCCTTGACCCGGCCCGGGGGTAGATCCCACACCTCTTTGAGACCGATGGCGTAGATCTGGGGGTTTTTCCCCTGCCAGAGGCCGAACGGCTCGGCGAGCTGCTTGGTGAGGGTTCCCCGCACCCCCTCGCCCAGCACCACCACCTGGGCGCGGATGTCCACCCCCGGCTCGTAGTTGGCCTTCTTCTCCCCCGAGCGGGAGATCCCCTTGTCGCCGGTGCGGACGCCGACCACCCGGCCGTTTTCGACCAGGGCGCGGGCGGCGGGGAATTCGAAGAAGATGTCCACCCCCTCGGCCTCGACCTTGGGGGCCATCCACTTGAGGAGCTTGCCGAGCGAGGCCACGTAGTTGCCGTGGTTGTTCATCGGCGGCGGGATAGGCATGGAGAGGGCCTTCTTCCCGGTCATCCAGAGGACCTTCTCCCCCTCGATCCGGGCCTCGAACGGAGCGGATTCCCAGTCCTGCGGGAACAGCTCCTGGAAGGTCCGCGGATCGACCACGGCGCCTGAGATGGCATGGCTGGTGATCTCCCGCCCCTTTTCCAGGACGGCGATCGCGAGCTCCAGACCGTTCTGTTTGGCCAGCCGGGCGAGGTGGCAGGCCCCCGCCAGGCTCGCCGGTCCGGCGCCCACGAAGACGACATCCAGCTCCAGAGTTTCGCGCTCGTCGCTCATGCCTGCGATTTCCTCCCGGGGAGATGCTACAAAGCCGTCACGACAAGGCTCTGAAAAACCTGTTGCAACCGGCGGCGGGATGCTACCATGGCGCTCCTCGGGCGTCATGGCGACCAACCTCACAGCAGGCTCCCTGGCCGCGCCCCTAGAGGGCGGTGGGATCGACCCCACCGGCGACAGGCTCCGCGTCAGCCGCGTGGGCGCGGTCCGGGCCGACGCCCCCACCTTCGCGGACGACGTCCGCCGCGGCCTCACCGCCAGCCCCAAAGTCCTCTATCCCAAGTACTTCTACGACGAGCTGGGCTCGCGGCTGTTCGAGGCGATTACCGCCCTGCCCGAGTATTACCCGACGAAGGCCGAGGCCGAGATCCTGCGGAGCTACGCGGGGGAGATCGTGTCGGCCCTGGGCGGCCCGGTCTGGCTGCTGGAGCTGGGGAGCGGCGACGGGCAGAAGACCCGGCTGCTGATCGAGGCCCTGCTGGCCCGGCAGGGGACGCTGGAGTACGTGCCGGTCGACATCTCCGAGTCGGCCGTCGAGGTAAGCAGCCGGGCGCTCCTCTTCTCCTATCCCACCCTCCGCATCACCGGCTACATCGGGGAATACCACCGGGCTCTCCGCGCCATCCGGCAGGAGCGGGTGCTGCCCGGACGCACCCTGGCGCTCTTCCTGGGCTCGACGCTCGGGAACCTGGGCCCGGAGGAGCGGATCGTCCTGCTGCGCGACGTGCGCGGCCTGCTGGACCCCGGCGAGGGGTTTCTCCTCGGGGTCGACCTCAAGAAATCCGAGGACGTGCTGATCCCCGCCTACGACGACCCGCTGGGGGTGACCGCCGCCTTCAATCTGAATCTTCTGGGGCGCATCAACCGCGAGCTGGGGGGGGAATTCGACCTCGGCGCCTTCCGCCACCGGGCCCTCTACAACCGGGAGGAGGGGCGGGTCGAGATGCACCTCGTGAGCCGCCGCGCCCAGACCGTGGCGATCCGGGACCTGGGGATCGAGGTCCCCTTCGCCGAGGGGGAGTCGATCCACACCGAGAATTCCTACAAGTTCGACCTCCCCCAGATCACCGCCCTGGCCGCCGGCACCGGCTTCGAGGTCCGGCGGACATGGACCGATTCCGGGGGGCGGTTCGCGTCGAATCTGCTGGTGGCGGTGTAGGGCTCAGTCCCCAAAGACCGCTTGGAGGCTCTCGGCGGTCAGGACGCGGTCCCCCCATTCCAGGAGACGGTCCGCGTCCGCGGAACGAACCCGCTCCTCGATCGCGGAATCGAGAGGACCGAATTTCAGACGGAGCAGCCGGAGCACTACCCGGGCCTCCCCTTCGCGGTTGCCTGTCTGGAGGCCCTCCTGGAGGCCCTCCTGGAGGCCCTCCTGTCGGCCTTCCTGACGGCCCTCCTCCCGGATCTCGCGATTCCAACGATCGATGCTTTCAGCCAGCATGGTTTCCATTTCCTCCAAAGTGAGCTCGGCGGAGACCTCTTCCAGAGACACATCGAAGCGCGGCAGGATCACCTTCTGCAGCCAGGTCTCGAAGGCCTTTCGTAGAGCGGCCTCGCCCGGCGGAATGCTCTGCCGCAGCCGGTGAACGCTCGCTCGGACCTCCAGCCAGTCGCGGCTCTTCTCGATACGGAACAGGTCGGCCACCGGGCTGCTCAGCGCCGCCAGCTCCTCCCGGGAGTAGGCGGCCTCGTCCACCAGCCGGTAGCGCAACTGGGGCCGGTAGATCTCCGCCGAAGGATCGAGATCTCCAATCAAGGAACCGAGGTCCGTCGCCACGTTCCAGGGCTCCGTCCCATTGTAGAGGAGAACCGGGATGACCGGAGGCAGCTTCCGGTTGGCGGCCGCGGGCTGGCCAGCCATCAGGCTCTGGTAGAAGAGGCTCACGTAACCCATGAAGCGGACCGGCATGGAAGGGTCGGGCCGCGACTGGAATTCCAGGAGGACGTAGACGTAGACGGGCTCTCCTCCGTCGTGGCGCCGGAGCTTCCAGATGACGTCGCTTTCGCGGCTTTCATACTTGGAAGAGACGAACGAGGCGTCGACCTTCTCGCCGGAGGCGAAGTCGATCCGCTCCACCCACCCCTCTCCCACGATCTCACGCAGGAGATCCTGGATCATGCGGCGATGGGCAAAGAAGTGCCGGTAGCTGAGGTCGTGCTGTCCCACGATTTTTCTACCGAGACCTTATCACAGGTTCTCGGAAGGAAGAATCGAGGGGTGGACGCCTGGGACCGGGGCCCGGCCTTTGACAAGGCCCCCTCCTCCGCGTAGCATTCCCCGTCCGGGCCGGTGTAGCTCAGTTGGCGAGAGCGCCTGACTGTGGATCAGGAGGTCTCCGGTTCAAATCCGGACACCGGTACCAACCCTTCAAGAGGACGGCCCCCAATGGCAGATACCGTCGAGCCGCGCACCTCGCGCGGGTTGCGCGACCTGTTGCCCGCCGAGATGCTGGCGCGGCAGTGGATGATCGACACCATCCGCGGCGTCTACGAGCTGTACGGCTTCGTGCCGATCGTCACCCCCGCGATCGAATACCTGGACGTGCTGCGCGGCTCCTCGGCCGGCTCCGAGGCCCAGCAGTCCATCTTCACCGTGCGGAACCCGGAGAAGGAGGAGCTGGGGCTCCGCTTCGACCTCACCGTCCCCCTCGCCCGGGTGATCGCCCAGTACCGCGACCTGCCGCGGCCGTTCCGGCGCTACCAGGTCTCGCCGGTCTGGCGCGCCGACAAGCCGGGCCCGGGCCGCTTCCGCGAGTTCACCCAGTTCGACCTCGACTCGGTCGGGGTCGAATCCGAGATCGCCGACACCGAGATCATCGCCGGCATGTGCGACACCCTGCGCGCCCTCCGGGTGGGCCCCTTCCGGGTGCGCTTCTCCTCGCGAGGCATCCTCAACAGCCTGCTGGCCTACGCGAGCCTCTCGGCCGAGCAGGGGGCCGACGTCTTCCGCGTGCTCGACAAGCTGGACAAGGTCGGCCCCGAGAAGGTCCGCCTGGAGCTGACCACCGGCTATGTCGACGCCTCGGGCGATCCCATCCCCGGCGTCGGCCTCTCCTCCGAGGCGGTGGACAAGATCGAGCGCTTCCTCCAGATCCGGTCGGACGACCGCCGCGAGGTGGTGGCCCAGCTCCGCGACCTGTTCGCCGGGGTCGAGGGGGCGGAGGCCGAGATCGCCGTCGTCGAGAAGATCTCCAACCACCTCTACAGCCTGGGCTACGGCGAGGACCAGGTCTCGCTCGACCTCTCGATCGCCCGCGGTCTCGCCTACTACACGGGCCCGGTGTTCGAGGCGATCCTCCTCGACGCGCCGCAGTTCGGCTCGGTCTTCGGCGGTGGCCGCTACGACGGCCTGGTGATGCGCTTCCTGGGGGAGAAGGTTCCCGCCGTGGGCGCCTCGATCGGCGTCGACCGCCTGCTGGCGGCGCTGGTCCACCTCGGGAAGGCCGGGCACCAGAAATCGACCGCCAAGGTGCTGATCACCAACATGGACCCCGCTCTCGCCGACGACTACGTGGCCATGACCTGGGAGCTGCGCCGTGCGGAGATTCCCACCGAGCTCTACCTCGGCACCGCCAGAGGCCCCGGCAAGCAGCTCAAGTACGCCGACGCCTGGGGGGTGCCGATCGCCGTGCTCTACGGCTCGAACGAGAAGGAGAAGGGGATCGTCACCCTGAAGGACATGGACGCCGGGCGCCAGCGCGCCAAGGCCCTCGCCAACCGCCAGGAGTGGCTGGGCGAGCGTCCCGGGCAGCGCGAGGTGCCTCGCGACGGGCTGGTCGCCGCCGTCCGCGAGATGCTGGACCAGATCGAGGCCTAGCGCCGATGACCGACCCCGCTCATTCGGTTGTTCTCGACGGCAGCTCTCTGACCCTCGAAGACCTCGCCCGCGTGGCCCGCGATCCGCGCGCGCGGGTGGAGATCCACCCGGAGGCCTGGACGCGGGTGGAGGCGAGCCGGGCGCAGATCGAGGCGATCGCCGCCCGCTACGCGGAGGAGTGGGCGAAGGAGGGAGGACGGCCGGTGCTGGAGTACGGCGTCACCACCGGTTTCGGCGAGTTCAAGAACGTCCCCATCGCGCCCGACTGCCTGGAGGAGCTGCAGCGGAACATCCTGCTCAGCCACTCCGTGGGTGTGGGCGAGACGGCCGATCCGGGCAACCCGGCCAACTACTTCGAGCCGGACGTGGTGCGGGCCGCTCTCACCATCCGGCTGAACGCGTTCCTGAAGGGGAATTCCGGCATCCGGGCCGAGGTGGTGCGGGCCGTCCAGGCGATGCTCAACCGGGGGATCGTGCCGCTGGTGCCCATCCGCGGCTCGGTCGGGTCGAGCGGCGACCTCTGCCCCCTCTCGCAGCTCTTCGTGATCCTGCTGGGGGAGAGCCGCTATTACGTCGTCCGCGAGCCGGGAGAGCTGCCGCACCGTGCCCGCGATCTGCGCTCCGGCCTGGATCACCTCGCCGAGGATCTGGGGATGGCCGTTCCGGAGCTCCGGCACAAGGACGGCCTCGCCCTCACCAACGGCGCCACCTTCTCGGCGGCGCTCCTCGCCCTGGCCGTGCATGATGCCGAGCGCCTGGCCGCCACGGCGGACGCCGCGGCGGCCCTGAGCCTGGAGGCGGTCTGCGGCTGCGCCCGCGCCTTCGACCCCAAGGTGCACGCGGCCCGGGGGCTCGCCGGGCAGATCGCCAGCGCGGCCGGAATCCGCGAGCTGATCCGCGGGAGCAAGCTGATCGAAAGGGCCGGCGCGGTGCAGGACGTCTACTCCCTGCGCTGCGCCCCGGCGGTGCACGGCGCC
>JAICSG010000627.1 GCA_025937035.1 Thermoanaerobaculia bacterium
CTGGAGCCGGTGGCGGAGCGGCCGGAGGAGGTCTGGCGCGATCTGCTCGGCCCCGAGCGCTCGCGCCTGGCCGAGCTGATCGCCCGCGAGCGGGGGGAGGCGTTCGGCGCCGCGGCCACCCGCGTCTGGGCGGCGGCCGAGAGCCTGGTCAAGGCGGGCGCCCCGCAGGGCGCTCCCCTCACTCTGGAGCCCGGCGGTGACGCCGGCTGGCTCCTCCTGCGCTCGGGCGAGCTCCGCGTCGGCACCCTCGTCGCCCCGGTGCGCGAGCTGGCGGGCCCGGCCGCGCTCGCCGTCCTCGTCGAGACCTCCCATTGAAGGCCTACGAGCACCGGCACCTGGTGGGGTTCGAGGAGACCAATCTGGTCGGCAACGTCTATTACGTCAACCATCTGCGCTGGCAGGGGCGGGCCCGCGAGATGTTCCTGCGCGAGCACGCCCCGGAGATCCTGGAGGAGCTCGCCCGCGGCCTCGCCCTCGCCACCGTCCGCTGCTCCTGCGACTACCTGGCCGAGCTCGAGGCCTTCGACGAGATCGCCGTCCGCATGCGCCTGGGCGGCATCGTCCAGAACCGCATCACCCTGCTTTTCGAGTACTGGCGGCTGAAGGATGGAGGGGAGGAGCTCGTCGCCCGCGGCGAGCAGGTGGTCGCCTGTATGCGCCGGGAGGGGGGGCGGGCGGTGCCCACGCAGATCCCAGGGGCTTTGCGCGAGGCGCTGAAGCCGTACGCGTAAAGGGGCGGCCACGCAGGGCCGCCCCTACAAAATTCAATCTACTGCACCGTGTTGGTGGTCGTGCTCACCGCGTAGCACCGCACCACCGCCGTGGCCTTCGTACCGCGCCGTTTGGCCGTCGCCGCGCCGGTCGTGCCGGTCGTCGTGCAGGGGGGCAGCGGCGGCTTGGTCTGGTGGCGGGCGGTGATCGTCGAGTGCGGCACCGGCACCGGGCAAGGAGTGGACGCGCAGCCGCTCTGGGGGACGTTGGTCCAGCCGGCGGCGAAGTTCGAGGTCGCCGGCACGTTGGTGTCCGGCACGCCGTCGCCGTTCGTGTCGACCTGCACCGGGCCGGACGTGTAGGTCAGGCCGCCCGAGCCGGTCTGATGGGTCCACGAGGCACCCGAGGTGCTGAAGGTGATCGTCGCCTGGTCGAGGGAGCGCGTGACGCTCGACCCCTGCTGGGTGAAGGTGAGGCGCGGGTTGATCGTCACCGTGCTGTCGAAGGTGCCGCCGGTCGCCGTCGAGCTGCTGCGGTAGATCGTCATCGCGAACGAGCTCTGGGTCGGCGCCGCGCTCGACGTGACGTCCCACAGGGAGCTGCCCGAGCAGCCGGTGACCGTGATCGGCGACGTGCTCTTGAAGTTGGCCACCCGCACGATCGCGTTGACCGTGGCCACGTTGCTGGAGTTGAACGTGGTGTCGCTCAGCCGCTCGATGATGGTGTCGGTGTTGCCCAGCACGTTGGCCGGGCTGGTCGCCACCGGGACGCCGGCCAGGACGATCGTCCCCGACCAGGCCGCCGAGCCGGTGCAGAAGTAGCCGGCCGGCAGGCTCACCTGGGCGTAGGTCGTGCCGTCGCCCGCCGTCTGGAAGAGGTCGGAGCCGTGCGTGATGGTGTTGTCGGCGAGACCGGGCAGCGCGGCCAGGAGCAGCGCGAGCCCCAAGAAGAGCGTTTTTTTCATCTCATCCTCCTTGTCGCGGGCTCCGCTCGGCGCGCGGCCGGACGCGGCTCGCCCATAAAAATAGAGTGCCCGTCCCCCTTGCCGGTGAGCCCGTTTGCAAAGTGACAATCGCTCAAACTACAATTTCACATGTTCTTTATTTCAAAATTCTCTCTCCGCCGGCCGCGTCTCGTCCTGCTCCTCTTCCTGGCGGGGACCGCCGCCATGGCCGCCGGGCTCTTCCGGCTGGAGATCCGCACCGACGGCTCGGGCGTCTACCCGGAGGGGGAGCCGGCCGTCGAGCGCACCCTGGCCGACCGGAAGGCCTTCGCGGACCCCGACCTCATCCTCCTGCTGGTGACCTCGCGGCCGGGGGGCCCGCCGGTGGCCTCGCCCCAGGGTTTCCGCTTCCTGCGCCACTGCCAGCGCGAGATCCGCGAGCTGCCGGGGGTGAGCGCGATCGGCGTGCACTCGCTGGCCGACCTGATCGAGCCGCCGGCGCCGGGGACGATCCGCATCGTGACCCCGCTCGACGCGATCCCGGACGACCCGGCCGCCTTCGCCGGCCTGCTGGCGCGGCTCCGCCGGATCCCGGTGACCCCGGGCCTCTTCCTCTCCCGCGACGGCCGGGCCGCCCCTTTCTACATCCCCGCCGCCCGGGGGGCCGACCGCCGCGAGGTCATCCGGCAGCTCGAGAGCTGGCGGCAGTCCCGCGCCGCCGCCCCGTTCGACCTGCGGATCACCGGGCCGGTGGCGGCCGAGGCGGAGCTCGGGGAGACCGTGCTGCGCGACCTCCTCCGGCTGGTGCCGGTGATGGCCGCCGCCGTGGCCCTCCTCCTCTACCTCTCCCTGCGCACGCCGGGGGGTGTGATCGTGCCGCTCGCCCAGGTGCTGGCGACCCTGCTCTGGACCCTGGGTCTGATGGGCTGGACGGGGGTGCCGGTCACCCTGGTGACCACGATCCTCCCCGTCCTGCTGATGGCGCTGTCGATGACCGACGAGATCCACCTGCTGGAGCGGGTGCGGCACCGGCTGGAGGAGATCTCCCGGGAGGTCCCCGCCCGCGAGCGCCTCATCCGGGCCACGGAGGGCTCGTTCGCCGACCTCACCTCGCCCCTGGTGCTGACCTCGCTCACCACCGCCGCCGGCTTCTACTCCTTCCTCGGCGCCTCGCTCGCCCCCCTGCGCCAGCTCGGGATGCTCGCCGGCACGGGGCTGCTGCTCGCCCTGCTCTTCACCTTCACCCTGGCCCCGGCCCTGATCGCCACCCTGCCGCCCCGCTGGCTGGAGCGCCGCCGGCCCGCGCGGCTGTCTGGAGGGGGGGAGCTCCCCGCCTGGGAAGGAGCGCTCCTCCGCCACGGCCGCGCCTTCGCCCTCGCCGGCGCCGCCCTGCTGCTGCTCGCCCTCCCCGGCCTGCCGCGGCTGCGGGTGCAGGACTCCTGGATCGACAACTTCGATCCCCGCTCCCCCCTGGTCACCGCCGCGCGCGACTTCGACCGCTCCTTCTGGGGGCTCTACCGCTTCGACGTGGTCTTCGAGGGGCCGGAGGACGGCTACTTCTGGAACCCGCGGGGGGTGGCCCTGCTGGAGGATTTCGACCGCCTGGCCCCCGCGGCGCCGGGCGTGGGCGGCTGGCTCGGCCCCCTCCCCTTCTTCGCGGGCTCGGCGCGGGCGCAGGGGCACGAGCCGCCCGTCTCGGGGCTGCCCCCGATCGAGATCCGCCGCGCCGGCGCCATGACCGAGGTGCTCACCATCCGGGTCGGCCTGCGGCAATACCTGA
>JAICSG010001120.1 GCA_025937035.1 Thermoanaerobaculia bacterium
AGCCCGCGAGCGTCAGGGCTTCCTGGGGGTCTATGGCTCGACCGTGGAGCCAGGCCGGATCGCGGTGAACGATCCCGTGCTGATCGAATCTCCAGCGTAACGCGGAGCCCCGGCCCGCAGGCACCGGCCCCTGGTCCCTCCTTCCCTGGCGAATGCGACCTTACGCCGGGCACTCCGCCGATTCGAAGAACGGCACCGCGTAGTCCGGGGCGCTGTGGCGCACGCGGCTGAAGTCGAGCGCTTCCGCGAGGTTGTTCGCGGCGGCGTCCCGGGCGGAGAGCGGCGGCAGGCCCCAGCGCCATTCGATCATCTTCAGGACCGAGGTGTGGTCGTAGACGCCGTGATCGACCGCGCCGGGCGCCGAGAAGGGCGAGACGATGATGCAGGGGACCCGGAAGCCGCGCAGCGCGAGGGCGGGGTCCACGTCGGGCGCCTCCGATGGGGGCACGTGATCGAAGAATCCGCCCCATTCGTCGAAATTGATCACCAGGACCGTGTGCTTCCAGTCGGGGCCCGTGGTCACCGCGCGATAGGTCTGAGAGAGCCACCACTCGCCGGCACGGATGTCGCCGTGGGGATGGTCGTCGGCCGACCCGCCGGATTCCTCGCCATAGAACGGCGGATCCACGAAGGCCACCTCGGGGAGGTCGCCGGAGGCGCAGTCCTGGAGGAACTGGTTATAGGTCCGCGTGATCGAGGCGTACTGGGTTCCCCACAGAGAGATGAACGGAACGTCGCTGAAGTAGTAGCGCCCTTGCAACTTGGCCGCGGCCAGACGGTCCCAGATCGTGGGCAGGCTCGAGAGCGAGAGGGTGTTGTCGATCCGGTCGGTGACCGCCGCGTGCTGGTAGATGCGGTTGGGGTAGGTCGACGCCATGATCGGGGCGAAATAGCGGTCGCAGACCGTCCAGTCCGGCGCGGCCTGGCCGAGGAAGGGGAGGTCGTCCTGGGTGTAGTAGCCGATGGCGAAGGTGTCGTTGGTGCCCGCGCGCAGCCAGCCGTCGCAGAGGCCGTTGTCGTACTCGATCCGGCCGCCCGCGTAGGAGTGGTCGGGATCGGGGTGGGCGCACCCCTGGAAATCGGGCGCCAGCGGATGGGTCTCATAGGCGTTCCCCAGGCTGTCCGTGTAGACGAGGCCGGCCTGCCGGCCGTCGGCGCCCGGGAGCCAGCCGAGGAAGTGATCGAAGGACCGGTTCTCCATCATGGCCACGACGATGTGCTTGATTCCGCTCTTGTCGGGCTTCGGCAGGCCCGTCTTGCCTTTGGGGGCCGCCCACAGCAGGGACCGTCCGGCGGAGAGAGATCCGAGAGCGGCGGCGGAGCTATAGAGGAACTGACGGCGAGTCCAGTGTGACATGGAAAACCCTCCTCTCCGGCTGGAGCCCGGCTCGGGAGAGCTTGAGAAGAGGGACTGGATGAGGCGTCCCGAGCCCGCCGTGTGCCGGAGCCACGGCTGGTGAGCGGAGATTGCAAGGTGTGTGCCCCGAGGCTTTAAGTCATTGTCCTACAGCGATCTAGGGAGTGCCCCTCTGGTCATGGAAGAGGGAGGTGCCCTCCGGAGGCGCGGCGGGACGGGCCTCCTGGCGGCGTCAGTCCGCGGCCATGTGCAGGAAGACGACGGCCAGGCTGCACCCGGCCACCAGGGTCGCCCCGGCGATGAGGAACGTCGCCAGGTGGGCGCGGACGGCGGCGAGCGCCTGCCGGAGCTCCGCGTCGCGGAGCCACCTTCGCAGCAGGGTGGCGCAGCCGAGGACGAACGCCACGAACGGCAGCGCGATGAGGAAGAGCTGGAGGCCGACCGGCGGGTGGGCG
>JAICSG010000133.1 GCA_025937035.1 Thermoanaerobaculia bacterium
AGCTTGTAGAGCGGGATCGAGGCGAGCATCACCCCCAGGCAGATCAGCGCCGCGGCCCGCCGGTGGGCCAGGGTGTAGCGCAGCAGCCGCTCGTAGCCGCGGTCGAGCCGGGCATAGAACCCCCGCCGCGAGCGGGCCTCGTTGTTCCCGGAAGGCTCGCCGTGGCCGGAGGCGGCGTCCTCGGCGCGCAGCATGCGGGCGCTCATCATCGGCGTCAGGGTGAAGGAGACCAGCAGCGAGACCAGCACCGCCGCCGCCGCCGTGAGGCCGAACTGGTAGAGGAAGCGGCCGGAGATGCTCGACATGAAGGAGACGGGGACGAAGATCACCACCAGCGACAGGGTGGTGGCCAGCACGGCCAGGCCGATCTCCTGGGTGGCCTTCTTCGCCGCCTCGAAGGGCCCCATCTTCTTCTCTTCGATGAAACGGAAAATGTTTTCCAGCACGACGATGGCGTCGTCGATCACCACCCCCACCATCAGCACCAGGGCCAGCATGGTGACGCTGTTGAGGGTGAAGTCGAGCGCCTTCATCATGCCGAAGGTGGCGATCACCGAGGCCGGGATGGCCACCGCGGCGATCACCGTCGAGCGCCAGCTCCGCATGAAGGTGAATACCACCAGGGAGGCGAAGATGCTGCCCAGGATCAGGTGCAGGTTGATCTCGTGCAGGGCCGAGTGGATGTAGTCCGATTGATCGCGGATGACCTCGATCTTGAGGTCCGGCGGAAGTTGGGCCTGCACCCGCGCCAGCGCCGTCTTGACGCCGTCGATCACCGCCACCGTGTTGGCCCCGGACTGGCGGAGGATGTCGAGGCTCACCGTCGGCACGCCGTCCAGCCGGGCGATCGAGCGCTGCTCCTTGGTGCCGTCCTCGGCGGACCCGAGGTCGCGCACCCGCACCGGTTGGCCGTTGAGGGTGGCCACCACGAGGTCGTTGAGCTCCTCGGGGTTCTGATAGCGGCCCATGGTGCGCAGCGTCCGCTCGCGCCCTCCGGAGGTGACGTTGCCCCCCGGCGTCTCGGCGTTCTGCCGCACCAGCGCCTGGCGCACCGTGGTGATCGGAAGGCCGTAGGCCGCCAGCCGGCCCGGATCGATCCAGATGTTGATCGCCCGCTGCAGGCCGCCCACGAGCTGCACCTCGCCGACCCCGGCCGAGCGCTCGAGCTGGATCTTGATCACCTTGTCCGCGTACTCGGTCAGCTCGCGCAGCGACCGGTTGCCCGACAGCGCGATCGACATCACCGGCGAGCTGTCGTTGTTGAACTTCGAGACCACCGGCGGCTGCACGTCGAGCGGCAGCTTGCGGACCACCCCGGCGATGCGGTCGCGGATGTCCTGGGCGGCGCTCTCGATGTCCCGGTTGAGATTGAAGGTGGCGATCACGAACGAGGTGTTGCCCGAGGAGATCGAGCGCAGCTCGTCGATGCCGTCGACCGTGTTGACCGCCTCCTCGATGACCTGCGAGATCTCCGACTCCGTCTCCTCGGTGGAGGAGCCGGGCAGGGTGGTGCGGATGGAGACGGTCGGCAGGTCGACCGACGGGAAGCGGTCCACGCCCAGCCGGCCGTAGCTCGCGGCGCCCACCACCACCAGGGCCAGGATGATCATGGCCGCGAACACCGGCCGGCGGATACAGATGTCGGCGAGCTTCTGCATTACGACTCCCTCAGGGCTCCCTCAGGGCGGCCACATAGGGCCGCCCCTACAAAAACGATCCTAGAGCGCGACCCGCACGGGCTCGCCGGTGACGATGTTGCCGGGCTGGACGATCACCGGATCGCCCGCCTTGATGCCGTCCACGATCTCCACCTGGTCCCCGGAGTGGCGGCCGGTGCGCACCTTCTTCTCGACCGCCTTGCCGTCCTTGACGCTGACCACCTTCTCGATGCCCGCGAAGGTGACCACCGAGGAGGCGGGGACGAGCACCGCCGGATCGCCCGACTGGATGACGATCTCCGCCCGGGCGAAGGCGCCCGGCCGCAGGCTGTGATCGGTGTTCGGCACCTCGGCCTCGACCATCAAGGTCCGGTTGTCCTCGCTGATCGCCGGGCTGATGCGGGCCACCTGCCCCGTATGTTTGGCCGGGACCCCCTCGACCGCGAGCTGCACCGGCTGGCCCCGCCGGATGCCGGTCGCCTCGCGCTCGGGCACCGCCAGCTTCAGCCGCAGCGGATGCATGCGCACCAGCACGGCCACCGGGGTGCCCGCCGCCAGATAGTCGCCGGGGCTGACCAGCCGCTCCCGGATGGCGCCGTCGAAGGGCGCGGTGAGTGAAGAGTCGGCGAGCTGCTGCCTGGCGATCTCCAATTCGGATTTCCGCTGCGAGAGGAGCGCCTGGCGGGTGCGGGCGGTCTCGATCGCCTCCTGATAGCGCCCCTCCGCCACGCCCAGGTTGGCCTCGACGGTGTCGAGGTCCGAGCGGGGGATGAGCTGCTCCTCGAACAGCTTGGACATGCGCTCGCGGTTGAGCTGGGCCTGCTTGAGGGTGGCGGCGGCCTGCTTGACCCCCGCCGTCTGGGTGAGGTCGACGGCGTCGCTGGCGCCGTCGGCGGGCAGGCCGAGCTGGGTGCGGGCCTGCTGGAGGGAGGTCTCGGCCTGGCGGACCTTGAGCTCGAAGTCGGTCGGCGCCAGGCGGGCGACCACCTGTCCCTGGCGCACCGGCGTGCCGATGTCGACCAGCATCCGCTCCAGCCGTCCGGCCACCTTGAAGCCGAGCTGGGCCTGCTCGTCGGCGGCCAGCGTGCCGGAGACGGCCACCGTCCGCTCCAGCCGTCCTTCCTCGGCCTTGGCCAGCCGCACCTCGCGGACCGGCCCCTTCGTCTCCCCCTTTTCGGCCTCCTTGCCCCGCGCGGACGCGGGGTCCCCGCCGCACCCGGCCAGCAGGGCGGACAAGGCAAGAGCCGGCATCGCAATGTTCAAGAGCTTCTTCAACATGAGTCTCCCCGGGAACCCCCCGCGAGAGCGGGGGCGGAACAGATACGCATCCTCTCCCCAAAAGTTATACGGCGCCCCCGGTATTCCCGGGGGCGGTGAGGGTGGGTGTCACGGAGCTGTAAACCGGCCGGCTCTAGGTGATGACGTTGCCCTCGAACCGGGCGTAGAACCCGAACGGCATGCCGTTCCACCAGGTCACCCCGGCCATTCCATCCTTGGTCTGAGTGAAGAAGTAGCCGTCGAAGCGCTGGTCGTCCTCGGTGTTCTGGAGAGTTTTCGGGAAGTCTATCCAGAAGACGATCCGGTGCTGGAGGCTGGACGGGGTGCCCAGATAGCCGGGCCCGGTCTGCCCGTCGACGGTGTCCTGCGGATTGGTCAGAAACGTCGCCCGGACGTTGATGCCGTTCTTGAGGTCGCCGGGCAAAAACAGGCGTCCGGTGCCATCCCGGTAGAGCCACAGATTGGCCCTCCAGCCGTCCCAGACGAGGCTGTAGATGGAGCCGTTCTCACCCTTGACGATGTCGTTCAGAGTCACTGCGGACATGGGTAATCCTTTCTGTTGTTGAGTGTTCGCCTCCAGGTCTGGAGATCGATGTAGCGGATCACCCCTGGAGCAGGGCCGGTGCCAGCCTGCGCGGAACGGTGTGCCGGATGTAACTAACTGAAATTAAAGGGAGCACCGGCCGGCTGGAGAAGGGCGGCGGGCCGCTGTCTGCCGGATCGGATAGAAACCCTTATCCGATCGGATACAGCTTCAGGGATTCCGCGTCAGGCCCGTTCCTTGAGATCGAAATTCCGGATCAACCGGTGCAGATAGGTGGGATTGAGATCGAGGAGCTCCGCCGCCTTCGTGATGCTGCCGCCCGCCTGATCGATCGCGTCGAGGATCAATCTCTGTTTGAAGGCGTTTACCGAATCGTGATACTTGCCGACCGGGCCGCCGTCTCCGCCGCGCTCCGCGGGGGCCGATTCGAGCACCGTCTCCGGCAGGTCCTCGGGGTGGATCAGCTCCCCCTCGCCGAGCACCACCGCCCGCTCGATGGCGTTGGCGAGCTCGCGGACGTTGCCCGGCCAGCCGTAGCGGAGCAGGCAGGCGCGGGCCTCCGGGGTGAAGCCCGCCACGCGGCGGCCGAGCTTGCGGCCGAACAGGGTCGCGAAGTGGCTGGCGAGGAGGGGGACGTCCTCCCGCCGCTCCCGCAGCGCCGGCAGGGTCAGCGTGATGACGTTCAGCCGGTAGAAAAGGTCCTCGCGGAAGGTCCCCTCGCGAATCCCCTTTTCAAGATCGCGATTCGTGGCGGCGATCAGCCGGACGTCCGCCTTGATAGGCCGCGTACCGCCCACCCGCTCGAATTCGCGCTCCTGGAGCACGCGCAGCAGCCGCGCCTGGAGCGCCGCCGGAATCTCGCCGACCTCGTCCAGGAAGAGCGTCCCCCCCTGGGCGGCCTCGATGCGGCCGATCTTCCGCTCGACGGCGCCCGTGAAGGCCCCCCGCTCGTGGCCGAAAAGCTCGCTCTGGAGCAGCGTCTCGGAGAGGGTGGCGCAGTTGACCGCCACAAAGGGCTTGCCGGCCCGGGGGCTGCCGCGGTGGAGGGCCCGCGCCGCCACCTCCTTGCCGGTGCCGCTCTCGCCCCGCAGGAGCACGGTGGAATCCGTGGCGGCCACCCGGGCCAGGAGGCGCTGGATCTCGCGCACCGCCGAGCTCTCGCCCACCATGCCGGCGTCCAGGGCCTCCTCGATCCGCTGATTCTCCTCCTCCAGCTCCTCCAGGCGGCGGACGTTGGCGAGGGCCACCACGGCGATCCCGGCGACGGCGGTCATCAGCTCCAGATGGCGCTCGTCGAAGTGGACGCCCGGCTCGCGGGTGTCCAGATAGAGCGCGCCGAGGGTCCCCTCGCGGCCGGTCAGCGGCGCGGCGAGGAGAGACTGGAGGCGGGCCGTCTGCACGCTCTCGACCCCGTCCCAGCCGCCGGTCTGGAGGACGTCGTTCGCGAGCACGGCCGAGCGCTCGGCCACCACGCGTTCGATCAGGGTGCGGGAGATGGGGAAGGGCTCGGTGTGGCCCTCACGATCCAGGGCCGCGGAGGAGACCAGCGCGCCGGTCGGGTCGAGCAGGAGCAGGGCGGCGCGCTCCGCGGGCACGGTCTCCAGGGCCAGCTCCAGCAACCGGCGGGCGAGCGGCGCCGTGGCGCGGATCTCGTGCAGGGCGCGGGCGATCCGCAACAGGGCCTGGAGATCGCGGGCGGTCCGCGTGTCCGGGGTCGGGGCGAGCGCCGCCTCGGGATCGTAGGCGTCCATGGTCCGGTGGATGGTGGTCTCGGAGGTCCACACCCGCTCGTCGAGCAGGACCGGCTCCCGCGCGGGCTCCGGCTCCTCGTCATGGGTCTGGAGGAGGAACAGCGAGCCGCCCACGGTGATCAGGTCGCCATGCTCCAGCTCCCGCTCGCGCACCGGCACCCCATTGACGAAGGTGCCGTGGCGGCTGTCGAGGTCGCGCAGCACGAGCCGGCCGTCTTTCGTCTCAAGGACGCAATGCTGGCGGGAGACGGCGAGATCGCGCAGGTGGACGGCGTTGCCATGATCGCGGCCGAGAGTCAGCGGCCGGTCGAGCGGGAAGGTCTGGCCGGCCAGCGGGCCGGAGGCGGCGGTCAGGCGTGGGATCATGGGTGGCTCTCTCTCGGAATGGATAGAGTCTATCCGATCGGATAGGGTGACTGCTTGGCTCAGAAAGATCTTCGGCAGGAGGTAAAGGCCGTTGAATCAAGGGTTTCTATGAAAAGGACAGGGTGTCTTCCATAGCTGGCACGAGTTGTGGTGAGAGATAAGAGAAGAAAGGAGAATGTTATGCCAAAGCAGATCAAGTTCAAAAGGAGCTCCACGCTTCCGTTGACGACGCTCGACAGTGATCGTCAGGTCTCGTGGGAGATCGACAGCCTCAAGAATGACGAGCAACTGGGCGTCGAGTCGAGCGATCCGGCCGTACCCTTCAGTATCTTGACGAATAAAGGAGACTCAACGACGGACAACATCATCCTGACCTACACGGGGACGCTCCCCCATCAGGTTCCTTATTCGACCTATGTCTACAACGGATCGCGGAAAGACCAGAGCAGCGGTTACCTGGTGATCGATACGATCGGTCCCCCGACGTATCCCTTGAAGGATCCGCAGGACCACGGCGGTGGAAAGAAGCCCGCCGAGGTACGGGCCAAGAAGTGAGCGTGAGCTCAGGTCCCGCCGGGGGCTGGCAGGAGAGCCCCCGGCGTTTTGAAAAGCTCTTGGAATTCTGGGTTGTCGCGTAGTGATTTGTAGCCCGGCATGAGGAACCAGCGAGGCTGGACTCCTTTCTGGAGAGCTTTTTCGATGTAGGCCAGCGCGGTGGCATGATCCCCGACAACGGCGGACACCAGGGCCGCGGATTTGAGGACGTCGGGATCATCGCGCTTCTGCTCCAGCAACTGGAGAATGATCGATACCGCCTCACGATGCCGGCCGAGAAACGCCAGGCACTCAGCTTGAGTCAATCGGTTCCCCTCGACAGGATTCTTTTCAATCTCGAGCAGGGCCTTCTGAAAGTGTTCTTCGGCGGCCCGCTTATGTCCCAAGGCGAGCTCGGCCTGCCCCAGATTCGAGTTGACGGTCGCGCTGTCGGGATCGATCTCCAGAGCCAGACGGAACGCCGCGATCGCATCCTCGTAGTGCCCCAGGAGCATGCGGGCCGCTCCCAGGTTGGCGTAGTGGGCGCGGAAGGGTTTCGGGGTGCGGGCGATGAGATCCTGATATCGCTGCTCGGCTTCCTGAAGATCGCCGAAGAGGAGCTCGATCCCGGCGAGGCCGTCGAGGGCGAAAATATTATTGGGTGAGTTGGCGAGGATCTGGCGAAAGTGGCCGCGGGCTTCCTCCACATGCCCCGTCCGCGCTTCGAGATTGGCGAGGACGGCGAGGTTGCGCCAGGTCGGTGAGGCCTTGGCCGCGTTTCTCAGATCTTCGAGCGCCTCGTCGAGACGGCCTTCCCGTTCCGCCAGGTTGGACCGTAAGACAAGGACCCGCGGGTCCCCAGGCAGGAGGACCTCGAGCTGCTCCAGAGCCTTGGCGGCGGCCTTGGGCTGATCCTGGGCAAGCTCGATCTTGATCTGAGTCAGAAGGGGACGGGGATCCTCCGGGGCCAGTCCGTGGGCTCCACGCACGAGATCCAAAGCCCGGTCGCGGTAAGCGACCTTCCGTGTCGAGATGGAACGGCTATACAGGACGGAGGCGGCGAGAAGCCGGACGTCCAGGAGGCTGGGAGATTTGTCCATGATCTGCTGGAGCCGGTCCAGATCCTCCTGGGAAGGCACTCCCCCCGAGTCGAGCCGGTGCTTTACATCAAGGAAGGCCGCGTAATCCTCGGTGCGTGCCTCCAGGGTGGGGGTCCCGGGCCGCAGTCGGCGATCCTTGTAGCCCCGGAGCAGGCTGGCGTCCACCGCTCGGGCGAGCTGCAGAAGATGGCCTGGGTCGATCGGCGCGTAGAACGATTCGGACCACAGCTCCTGGCCCTGAGGCGTCTTGCGGCGAAGGGTGATTTTTCCTCGATCGCCCGCCTCGTCCAGGACCGCTTCCAGAAGCTCATCCGCTGCACCAGACCGGGCAACCTCCGGGAGGGTAGCTGGAGAGCCAAAGAGGTCCCTCAGATCGCTCGCGTCCACACCGACCAGCGAGCTCAGGGTGCTGAGAGCGGTGGTCTGAGCTCCCAGGGCGGCGAGCCCGAGACGCTCATCCTTGCCGGCCACCTTTGGCTGCAGCACCACCACGCGCAAGGGAGCCGTGGTGACCGCCGGGGCCTCCGGTTTCCGGACGAGGAGAGGGCGAGCCGCCAGGAAGACCAGGATGCTGAGGACCGCCATCCCGAGAACGGCGAGGACCGCCATTCTCATCCGGGGCCGGTGCGGAGCGGACATGCCGGCCGTCGGGACCGGAGCCCGGAGAGGCCGGGACAGGGGGGGCTGGGTCGCGGAGCGGGGGATGTCCACCACCGTGGGCAGCTCGCTGACGCTCGCCACCTGGGTCGGAGCCTCGGACGCCAGGGCGCTCGCGAGCGCTTCGAGCTCGCGGGCCACCTCGGCCGCGCTCCCCGGCCGGTCCGCGGGCTCCTTGGCCAGCAGGCGCTCCACCAGATCGCCGAGACGGCGGGGTAGACCGGGGCGGACGGCGTCCACGCGCGGCGGGATCTCGGAGAGCACCTTTCGCAAGGTTTCCGTGGGGCTGGACCCCCGGAACGGCGAGCGGCCGGTGAGCATCTCGTAGAGCAGGACGCCCAGCGAGAAGAGGTCCGAGCGCTCGTCGGTCTCCTCGCCGCTCGCCTGCTCGGGGGACATCGTGTGGAAGGTGCCGAGCAGGACGCCGTGCTGGGTCACCACGGGATCGTCCGCCGCCGGGACGCTCATCCGGGCCAGGCCGAAGTCGAGGATCTTGGCCCTCCCCGCGGGGGTGACGATCACGTTCTCGGTCTTGAGGTCGCGGTGGACGATCCCGGCCGCGTGGGCGGCGGCGAGCCCGCCGGCGATCTCGCCCGCCAGGCGGACCGCGGCCTCCGGCTCCAAGCGGCCGGCCTCGGCCAGGGTGGCGGCCAGGGGCCGCCCCTCCACGTACTCCCGGACGATGCAGTCCCCCGTGGCGGCCGCGAG
>JAICSG010000300.1 GCA_025937035.1 Thermoanaerobaculia bacterium
AATCCATGACCCGGCTCAGCGGAAGTACGGCGCCACGTTCCCCGCGATGATCTTGAATTCGTCGTCGGTGAGCGGCACGGTGGTGCGGAAGATCAGCCAGCTCTGGCGCGGCATCGGGGGGCCGAGGTCGGTGCCGAACAGGACGCGTTGGAGCCCGACCTGGCGGATGCGCCTGGCGAAGGTCCGCAGGACCTCGGCGGGCTGCTCGTCGGCCACGGTCGCCACGTCGAAGTAGAGATTTTTGGTCCGCGGGTCGCCCGCGGTGATGGCGTCCGCGTAGACCGCCAGGGCCTCGTCGGTGTAGCCGGGGCCGCCGCCGGCGAAGTGGGCGATCTGCACCGGGACGTCGGGTGCCGCGGGCAGGAGCTTGCCGAGGAAGATCTGGGCGTCCTCGCGGCCATATCCTTTGTCCAGCGTCCACAGGTGGGCCACGATCGCCAGGTGGTGGCCGTTGATGGCGGCGAAGACCTTGCGGAGCTTCTCGACGTGCTCCGGGTTCCGCACGTCCACCCCCGAGTTGCCGAAGTGGAGCTTGATTCCCTTGACCAGGGGAATCTTCGCGCAACGGTCGATCTCCTGGAGGGCGTAGTCCTTCAGAGGATTGAAGCTGCAGAAGGCGACCAGGCGGTCGGGGTAGCGGGCCACCTGCTGGGCGGTCCAGTCGTTCTCCGCCCGGACGTTGGCGTATTCGTCCCCCGCGGCCCTGGGGCTCAGCGGGCTGCCGAACCAGTAGGCCACGGAGAGCACGGCCGCGCGGCGGATGCCGGCCTCGTCCAGGACGGCGATGAGGTCGTCGGCGGTGCGCGGCTCGCGGATCCGGGGACCGGGGAAGGTGGGGGTCTCGGCCGCGATCCGCCAGACGCCGTCCGTCCCCTTCCGCACCGAGAACAGGGCCTGCCCGAAGTGCTTGGCGGCGGCCCCTTCCCCGCGAGTCAGGAAGGCGGCCACGTGGCCGGCGGAGCCCTCGATCCCATAGGCGACGGGCGTGATGCGGTAGGGCCGGGCGAAGAGCTCGGAGAGGAATTTGGCGGTCTCGTCGCGCCCCTGGATCCAGTGGGGATCGCGGGAGTCCAGCACCACGCTGTCCTCCGTGAGCAGGGCGGTGAGGGCCTGCTTGTCGTTCCACCCCTTCTCCACCGCGCGCAGCAGGCGGTCGAGATCCCCCGGCAGCGCGACCGCCGGGAGGAGCGGATCGTTGGCCAGCTTCGCCGAGGCAGGGCTCAGCAGGTGCTCGTGGTGATCGGCCAGCGGCACGATGGAGCCGCCGGGGGTCTCGCCGAGGACAGGAAGAGCCAGGGCCGCCGCCAGGGCGGCCAGTGCAAGAAAAGGCTTCATTTGAGAATCCTCCTAGTCGTACCGCATCGCGATCAGGGGGTCCACGCGCGCCGCGTGGCGGGCGGGGATGTAGCAGGCGATCCAGGAGACGGCGGTGAGCAGCAGGGCGAGGCTCAGGAACGTCAACGGATCGGTGGCGCTCACGCCGTAGAGCAGACTGGACAGCACGCGGGTCAGGGCCAGGGCGCCGAGCAGCCCCAGCCCCACGCCCACGAGCACCCGCGCGAGCCCCTGCCGGATCACCAGCCAGAGCACGTCCCCCGCCCGCGCGCCCAGGGCCATGCGGACGCCGATCTCGTTCTGGCGCTGGACCACGGAGTGGGACATCACGCCGTAGATGCCGACCGCCGCCAGGGTGAGGGCCAGCAGGGCGAAGGCGGCGAGCAGCAGGGTGCCGAAGCGCGTCCGCGCCATGGACTCGGCGATCCAGCCCTCCATGGTGCGGACGTCCGCCACCGGCAGGTCCTTGTCGATCGCCTGGATCGCGCGCCGGGCCGGGGCCGCCAGGCTCTCCGGATCGCCCTGGGCGCGCAGCACGAGCGTCCTGGAGCTGTAGGGGAGCTGCGGGGGCGTCCAGTAGACCATGGGCTGGAGGTCCCCTTCCAGCTTGGCGTAGCGGGCGTCGCCGACCACGCCGATGATCTCGGTCGGGGTCGGGCTGTCGCTCATCACCACGGTGATGCGCTTCCCCACCGGGTTTTCGCCCGGAAAGTAGACGCGGGCCATCGCCTGGTTGACCACGCACACCTTGCGGTCCTCCGCCACCTCCTGGGGGGTGAACGTGCGCCCGGCGAGGACGGGGATCCTCATGGTACGGAAGTACTCCTCGTCGACCACGCGCACGTCGGTGCCGAAAAACTCGCCGGGAGGCGGAGCGGGCCGGCCCTCAATGGTGAACGAGGTGGCGGTGCCGAGGGCGGCGAAGGGGAGCTCGCTGATGGCGCTGGCCGACCGCACCCCGGGCAGCGTCCGCAGGCTGGCGACGGCCTGCCGGAAGAAGGCGTCGGCCTTGGCGTCGTCCGGGTACCTCACCGAGGGCAGGGCCACGCGCAAGGTCAGGAGATTCCTGGCGTCGAAGCCGGGATCGACGGCCTGGAGGCGGACGAAGCTGCGCACCATCAGCCCCGCGCCGACCAGCAGCACCAGCGCCAGCCCGACCTCGGCGGCGATGAGGGCGTCGCGCAGGCGCCGCCCCCGGGAGCTCCCCGCGTTGCCCCGGCTCGACTCCTTCAGGGACTCGTTCAGCCTCACGCGCGACGCCTCCAGCGCGGGCGCCAGGCCGAAGAGGATGCCGGTCAGGAGCGAGGCGGCCAGCGTGAACGCCAGCACGGGCAGATCGAGGCCGACCTCGCCCGCGCCGATCAGGTTCTCGGGGCTGAGCGCGACCAGGGCCCGCACGCTCCAGAGGGCGAGCAGCAGGCCGAGCGCGCCGCCGAGCAGGGAGAGCAGGACGCTCTCGGTCAGGAGCTGGCGGACGATGCGGCGGCGGCCCGCGCCCATCGCCGAGCGGATGGCGATCTCCTTGTGCCTCCCCGCGGCGCGGGCCAGCAGCAGGTTGGCGACGTTGACGCAGGCGATGAGGAGCACGAACCCCACCGCGCCGAGCAGCACGAGCAGCGCCGGCTTGATCTCCCCCGACAACTGGTCGCGCAACGGCACGAGGGTGATCCCCCACCCCTTGTCGTAGTCCGGGTACTGGCTTTCCAGGCGGCCCGCGATGGTGTCCATCTCCGCCTGCGCCTTGTCGAGCGGGACGCCGGGCGCGAGGCGGGCCACCGCCTGGGCGAAGCGTCCGGACTTGGTGCGGTCGCTGTAGGGCGCGAGCGACATCGGCAGCCAGAGCTCGGCGGGCCTGCTGGCGCGCGAATTCTCCTTGACGAACCATTTGAAGCCGTCGGGCATGACCCCGACGACGCTCATCGGGCGGCCGTTGAGGGAGACGGTCCGGCCGATCACGTCCGGCGCGCCGCCGAACCGGCGCTGCCACAGGCCGTGGCTGATCACCACGACGACCGCGCGCTTCCCCGGCTTGGCGTCCTCCGGGGTGAAGGCGCGGCCGAGCTCCGGGTTGACGCCGAGCAGCGCGAAGAGGTTGGGGGTCACGAGCTGCGCCGGCACCTCCTCGGGCTCGCCCGCGCCCGTGAGGCTGAGCGGCTGATCGAGGAAGACGGCCATCTCGTCGAAGGATTTCGCCTGGTCCCGCCAGTCGAGGAAGTTGGCGGGGCTGATGACGTTGTGCCTCCTCGGCTGCGTGTGGTTGTTCTCCCACACCACCACGACCCTGCCGGCGTGGCGGTACGGCAGCGGGCGCAGCAGGACCGCCTCCACGACGCTGAAGATGGCCGTGTTGGCGCCCACGCCGAGCGCCAGGGTGAGGGCCGCGACCGCCGTGAAGCCCGGACGCTTGGCGAGCATGCGCCCGGCGTAGCGGACGTCCTGCAAAAGGGTTTCGAGCAGGCCGCCGCCACGCACCTCGTAGGCCCTCTCCCGGACGCTGTCGAAGTTGCCGAAGGTCCGGAGGGCGGCCCGGCGGGCCTCCTCGGGGGGCATGCCGCGTTCGACGTTCGCCGCCGCCTCCATCTCCAGATGAAGGCGGAGCTCCTCGTCGATGTCGCCGATGACGGCCTCGCGCCCGCGCAGGGCGCGCAGCCGTGCCGAAAGGACATTGAGCAGTCTCATGGCCGCGAATCCCTCCTCGACCTGGCCTCAGGTGGCCTGCCGGACCTTGGCGATGGCGAGCGCCAGGCGGTCCCAGCTCGCCTCCTCCACCTCGAGCTGGGCCCGTCCGTCCCTGGTGAGCGTGTAGAGCTTGACGCGGCGGCCGGTCTCGCCCTTCTCCCACTGCGAGGAGACCCACCCCCGCTGCTCGCTCCGGTAGAGCGCTGGATAGAGCGACCCCTGCTCCACCTCCAGCATCTCGCCGGACATCTGCCGGATGCGCTGGATGATCCCGTAGCCGTGCAGAGGTCCCAGCGAGACCGCCTTGAGGATCAACATGTCGAGCGTCCCCTGGAGCAGGTCCGCTTTCTGGTCTTCTTTTTTTCGCGCCACTGGTGCCTCCCGTGATGCCTAGAACGTCAAGGCAATGGTAGGGGAGGTTGCCTAGGATGTCAAGGCATGAGATGAAAGAAGGATCCCAAGGACCGCAAGGACTGCAAAGACGAAAGGACAGGGGCTCTCGTCCCTGGAGTCCTTGAGGTCCCTAACTCTACTTTGTCAGAGGGCTTCGGGAATGAGGACTTCAAATCGAATTACGCGACGCGTTTCGGATAATCGATCTGTACGAAAGGGTCTTGAGCAGGCTGTACCCGAGAACGCCGTGAAGCGGCTTGCCCGCGGGCGCATCGCCGAAGAGCTTGCAGGTGTTGAAGGCCTCCCACCTCTGGTTGTTCGAATGTCACGATATCCAAGAGGAGAGCACTCTTCCTCTTGAGGGCTGGTGCAAGTTTCTCGAAAGGGGTAGTCGTGAACAAGCTCGGTGATAAGACGGTCTCTTTGACCGAAAAACACGACCAACTGCGGAGAGAGCTGGATTTCTTCCTGCCGGAGTTGCCTCAGGTTGCCTCCATGCCTCGGGACGTCACCGCGGTCCTCGAGTTCATCCATCATCACATTTTCGAGTCAAGCCTTGACGTCAACACGGTCAAGCGCGGTTGCCGGATCAAGAACAACAACATCTCCACGCGATTCCGCGTCGTCCTGGGCTTAGGGATCCGCGAGTACATCGAAAGATTGCGCCTGTATGCCGCCTCACGAATCCTGCGGGACCGGCGCTTCGAGATCTACCTGATCGCCATGGCGGTAGGATACGATCATCAAGAGACCTTCTGCCGTGCCTTCCGGCGCCACTTCGGACATCCGCCCTCTCATCGCGTCGAGAGCTGAATCAATCGGCCCGTAAAGCTCCTGCAACCACGCGTTGCAGAGAAGACGTCAAGACCCGGCGTCAAGAGGGCCGCTCAAGATCTATTAGCAAGAACGCGCGTCAAGAACATCAATCAAGAAGCTGGATCAAGCTCCCGCGAGACAGTGATTATTATAGTTATCCAGCCATACGAGCAGGCAGATGCTCGTAAGAGTGAACGACCGAAAGGAGGTGATTGAAATGAAAAGGTTCGTCGCGCGCGAAGTCGAGACGCTGAAGACCACGTCCGCTATGTATGGTTGCGACTACGCCTGCTGCTGGATCGTTGGGGGGTGCTACGACTTTAACAAATAAACTTGGTCGGGGCCCCCGCCGCCGGCGGTGGCCCGACCTCTCTCCGAGGAGATCGAGTGTGGCCTATGCTCTGTCAGACCTCGTCGAGGTCTTCCCGTTTACCCGTCAACCCGAGGGCGACGAGGTA
>JAICSG010000345.1 GCA_025937035.1 Thermoanaerobaculia bacterium
GCCGGTGGCGTTGAGCGGCAGGTCGCGTCCGAGCCTGATCACACTACGACTCTCCAGGTCCGATCCCGAGACAATTGCGAGAAAGCTTTTGGAATTGACTCTCTATCCCCTGGACCAGATGCTCTCGGAAGGTGTCGCCATCACAATCGAAGATTCGGGAGTCCGTTTCCGCAAGCTACCGATCAGGCCATCGAAGCCGAAATCTTGAGGACCCACCTATGCGAAGCATGACCGGCTACGGCGAAGCGTCGGGGGAGAATGCCCGGCATGGGATCACGGTGAGCCTGCGGGCGGTCAACCACCGCTTCCTGGATCTCCAGCTGCGTATCGGCGAGGAGCTGCGGGGGAGCGAGGCGGCACTGCGCGACGTTATCGGTAAGGAGGCCTCGCGCGGCCGGGTCGAGGCGCGGGTGGAGCTGCGGCCCATCGCGGAGCGCAAGGCCACGGTGCAGGTCAACATGAGCGTGATCCGGGAGGCGCACGTGGCGGTCCACCAGCTCGTGGAGAACGGGCTCATCGAGCGCGGCTTTTCCGCCGGCGACCTGATGCGCCTCCCCGAGGCCTTCCGGGTCGATCTCGGGGTGGAGGAATGGACGCCGGAAGACGAGGAGCTGCTGCTGCGGGTGGCCCGCGAGGCCGTGGCCCAGCTCGTCGCCAGCCGCGAGAAGGAAGGGGCGAGCCTCGGGGTGGTGATGGAGGAGAAGCTCCGGGGGGTGGAGGAGGCGGTCCGCCGGCTCGACGCCCTGCGCGGCCCGGTGCGCGAGGAGATGGCGGCGTCCTTCAAGCGGCGCCTGGCCGAGCTCCTCGGCGGCCAGCCTCTCGACGAGACACGGATCGCCCAGGAGGTGGCCCTGCTCGTGGACCGCAGCGACGTCAGCGAGGAGATCGACCGCCTGCGGTCGCACGTCGAGCACTTCCGGGCCGTCATGCGCGAATCCGCCGCCGCCGGCAAGCGGCTCGACTTTCTCACCCAGGAGGTCTTCCGCGAGCTCAACACCCTGGGCGCCAAGTGCCGCAACGCCGAGATGACCCGCGCCGTGCTGGACGCCAAGGTTCTCTGCGAGCAGATCCGGGAGCAGGTGCAAAACGTGGAGTAGGTGATACCATACCGCCCGGCCGTACCCTCCTCCGGCACCTTTTGAGCGAATTGATGACACCTGGCGAGCTGTTCATCCTCTCCGCCCCCTCGGGAGCGGGCAAGACGACCCTCATCCAGAATCTGGTCCACGGCCGGTTTTCGGACCTCGGCGGGCTGGCCTTCTCGGTGAGCCACACCACCCGGCAGCCGCGCCAGGGGGAGCTCGACGGCCGGGACTACCACTTCGTCGATCACGCCACCTTCCTGGGGATGATCGAGGGCGAAGCCTTCCTCGAATGGGCCAAGGTGCACGACAACTACTACGGCACCTCCCGGCAGGAGGTCTTCCCGCGGCTGGAGCGGGGGATCGACGTCCTGCTGGACATCGACGTCCAGGGGGCCGAGCAGGTGGTCTCCAAGGTCCCGGACGCCCACAGCGTCTTCGTCCTTCCGCCGGGCTACGAGGCGCTGGAGCGGCGGCTGCGGGGGCGGGGTCTGGACGACGACGGGACGATCGCCCGGCGCCTGTCGGTGTCCCTCGCAGAGGTCAATCGTTACGATCGGTATCGATATGTTATCATCAATGATGATGCCCGCCGGGCGAGCGAGGCGCTCGCCGCAATCATCCTGGAGAAGCGCTACCGGCGGGAGCGCATGCAGTCCCGCATCCAGGAGATCCTGCGCGACTTTCAGGACCGGAGCCATCTTCCTCCGACCTAATGACGCTTTTTGGGAATCAATAAACGGGCGGCGATCCGGAACGCCGCCAAGGAGAACGTTTCCATGGATGAGAAAGGGCCGACGATGGACAGCAAGTTCCGTCGCGTGCTCGTGGCCGCTGGCCGCGCCGAGCAGCTCATGCGGGGCGCCCGCCCCAAGGTGGAGGCCGGGAAGCGCAAGCCCACCCGGGTGGCGCTGGAGGAGGTCGATCACCAGTTGATCGACTGGGATTACGGCCCGGCCCCGCAGCCCGAGGAGGCCGAAGCTCCGGCCGCCGAGGAGCCGCAACCGGCCGAGGTGCACTGACCCAACCGAATCGATGAACGGAGGGGCGGCCTTTGGCCGCCCTTCGATTTTCAGGCATTATTTCCCGGTCATGAGCCAACGCCCCCTGCGAGTCCTGCTGGGCATCAGCGGCGGGATCGCCGCCTACAAGTCGGCCGAGCTGGTGCGGCTCTTGCGCAAGGGGGGGCACGAGGTGCGGTGCGCCCTCACCCGCAGCGCCGTCTCCTTCGTGGCGCCGCTGACCCTGGAGGTGCTCTCCGGCCAGCGGGTCTATCAGGAGGAGTACCTGGCGGCGAGCGGCTCGGGGGAGGAGGAGCACATCACCGCCGCGGCTTGGGGCGAGGTGCTCTGCGTGGCCCCGGCGACCACGCACGTGCTCGCCCGGCTGGCCCTGGGGCTCGGCGACGACTTCCTGACCACCACCGCGCTCGCCTTCGCCGGCCCGGTGGTGGTGGCGCCGGCCATGCACTCCGAGATGTGGCGCAAGGAGGCGACCCAGCAGCACGTCGAGACCCTGAGGCGCCGGGGGGTCCGGTTCGCCGGGCCGGTCGAGGGGCCGCTCGCCTCGGGGGAGGTCGGGATGGGGCGGATGGCCGAGCCGGAGGAGATCGCGCGGGCGATCGAGGCCGCCCGCGGCGGCGGGCCGCTGGCGGGGCGGACGGTGCTGGTCACCGCCGGGCCCACCCACGAGCCGGTCGATCCCGTCCGCTTCCTGGGCAACCGGTCGAGCGGCAGGATGGGCTTCGCCCTCGCGGCGGAGGCGGCGCGGCGGGGGGCGCGGACGGTCCTGGTCGCGGGTCCGGTCGATCTGGCGACCCCGCCCGGGGTGGCCCGGATCGACGTCACCACCGCGCGGCAGATGGAGCGGGCCGTCCACGAGCACGCCCCGGAGGCCGACGTGATCGTCATGGCGGCGGCGGTGGCCGACTTCCGGCCGCGCCAGGCCGCGGACCGCAAGATCAAGAAGGAGCAGGGGTTGCCGGCGATCGAGCTGGAGGAGAACCCGGACATCCTGGCCGGCCTGCGGGCCGTGGCGCCGAAGTCCGTCCTGGTGGGGTTCGCGGCGGAGACCAACGATCTCGAGCGCAACGCCCGCGCCAAGCTGGAGCGCAAGAGGGCGGACTTCCTGGTCGCCAACGACGTCTCCCGCTCGGATATCGCCTTCGGCAGCGGCGACAACGAGGTCACCGTCTACCGCCGGGAGGGGGAGCCGGTCTTCCTCTCGCGCCGGCCGAAGCCCGAGCTCGCGGCCTCGCTCTTCGACCTGTTCGCGGCTAGACTCTCTCCGTGAATATCCCGTTGCGCCCGGCCCTCACCGACCTCCTCGCCTATTTGGGTGAGATGGGGTACGGCGATCTCTATCTTGATCCCCAAAAAGCGGCTCCCAGGAAAGCACCCTCTCCGGCGGAGGTCCCTCCGCCGGTCTCGGCCCAGGCCGTCGAGGCGTCTCCCGCTCCCGCGGCTCCGGTCGACGAGGAGACCGCGGGACGGATCGCCGAGCTGGCCGCTCTCGCCGGGGTGGCGGCGGCCTGCACCCGCTGCCGGCTGGCCGAGGGGCGGACCAAGGTGGTCTTCGGCTCCGGCAATCCCACCGCGGAGCTGATGTTCGTGGGCGAGGGACCAGGGGCCGACGAGGACCGCCAGGGGCTCCCCTTCGTGGGCGCCGCCGGCGAGCTCCTGACCAAGATCATCCAGGCGATCGAGATGACCCGCGAGGAGGTCTACATCGCCAACGTCGTGAAGTGCCGCCCCCCCGGCAACCGCGACCCCCAGCCGGACGAGGTCGCCGCCTGCCGCGGCTATCTCGACCGGCAGATCGCGCTCGTCCGCCCCCGGGCCCTCGTGGCGCTGGGGAGGATCGCGGCGCAGACCCTCCTCGGCAACGACGCCCCCATCGGCCGCATGCGCGGGCAGTGGTACCAGGTCCAGGGGATCCCGACCATGGTCACCTACCACCCGGCGGCCCTGCTGCGAAACCAGGCCCTGAAGCGCCCCACCTGGGAAGACATGCAGCAGGTGCGTGATTTCCTCCGTTCCGGAAACCTTTGATTCCGGACCAGCTATAAGCTGGACAGCTCTTCAGAAGAGTGTTAACTTGGGCTTTATACCGAAGTCCCATATTTTTTATCGGGATGCTCACTCCGGAACCCACCGAGAACGCGCCCTCCTTCGAGGAATTCCTCAAGGCGGTCGAGCCGAGGCTCAAGCGCCTCCTGTCGCTCTATCACATTCCGAGCGACGACGCCGAGGACGTGCTGCAGCAGGCGCTGCTGGCCCTGCTGTATCAGTGGGAGCGGGTGCGCGACCCGGAGAGCTGGCTGTTCGGCACGGTGAGGCGCCACTGCCTGATGTACTGGCGCACCCACAAGCGGCGGATCTACTCCGCGGTCGACTCGGCGCTCCTGGAGCTGCTGTCGACGCCGCTCGCCCCCTCGCAGGAGCGCACGGATCTGCTCTTCGACCTGGAGAGCCTGATCGGCCGGCTCCCGCAGCGGTGCCAAATGGTGCTCCGGCTGCGGTTTCGCCTGGGGTACGAGCCGACCGAGGTGGCGCAGATGCTCGGGTACCGGGAATCGAGCATCGGCAAGATCACCACGCGCTGCATCGCGGCGCTGTCGCGGGAGCTTTTGGCCTCCGGGCTGATAGAGTCCCTCCCGGAGCCCGGCCCGGGGAGCGGTTGACGCCGGGTCGCTGGAATCGTCGTAGGTTGTCCTAACGGATGTCCGAGCCCGCCCAGTTTCCTCCTTCGGACCGTCTGCTTTCCAGGATCACGGCGCTGGACTCGCCCCTCGTGCAGCTGTGGGGGTGGCCGGGGAGCGGCCGGACGGCCGTCCTGGAGGCCCTGCTCGCGCGCCATGGCCGCCAGGCGCTGGGGCTGCCGCTCGCCGCGGTGACGAGCGAGGCGGTCCTGCGGGAGGCCCTGGAGGCGGCGCGGGAGGTCGGCGTCCGCTGGCTGGTGGCGAGCGGCAGGCCGGACCGGGACCGGGTCGCCGAGGCCGGGCGCTGGCTGCTCCCCGGGCAGCGGCTGGTGCTCGCCACCGATCTGCGGCCGGGGCCGGCCGCGCTCTCCCAGGGCGTCGTGCCGCCTCAGGACATGCTGCTCGACCGGGAC
>JAICSG010000983.1 GCA_025937035.1 Thermoanaerobaculia bacterium
GTGCCGGGCGGGATCACGCCGGTCGCCGTGCCGCCGAAGAACTTGATGGCCGGGATCAGCACCAGGTAGGCGAGCACGCCGCCGGCGCACATGATCGAGGCGATCCGCGGGCCGATGATGTAGCCCACGCCGAGCAGCGCGGGGTTGATCTCGGCCGAGATCGAGCCGGCCTCGAAGGGCTTGCCGAAGACCTTCTCGGGGGTGTCCTTCCAGAGCTTGAACACCTCCATCAGCGTCTGGTACGCGAGGCCGATCCCGAAGCCGGTGAAGATGGCCTTGGCGCCGGTGGCGGAGACCGCCTCCTGGGCCGCCGGGGCGTCGCCGGCCAGGGCGGCGGCGCGGGCGGCGATCTGCCGCTCCTCCTCCGTGGCGCCGGCCTTGAGCACCTCGGCGCAGGCGGTCCCCTCGGGGTACTTGAGGAGGCCGTGCTGCTGGACGATCAGGGCCCGGCGCAGCGGGATCATCATCAGGATCCCCAGCAGGCCGCCGAGCACCGCCACCAGCATCACCCGGGTGATCTCCAGGTCGAAGCCGAGGATCATGATCGCCGGCATGGTCACGCCGACGCCGAAGGCGATCGACTCGCCGGCCGACCCCGCCGTCTGCACGATGTTGTTTTCCAGGATCGACGCCCCCCGGCCGCCGATCTTCGACCAGATGCGGAAGAGGGTGAGGGAGATCACCGCCACCGGGATCGAGGCGCTCACCGTGAGGCCGACCTTCAGCACCAGGTAGAGCGACGAGGCGCCGAAGATGATGCCGAGGATCGTGCCGACGATCAGCGGTCCGACCGTGAGCTCCGGCAGCGCGACCGAGGCCGGGATGAACGGCCGGAAGGCGGCGGCCTGGGGCTGCTCCGGGACCGCCCCGACGATGTCGGGGTACTCTTGCGATGGGACGTCGGAAATTGCCATGCCGGGGCCCTTTCTCGCGAAACGTTTTGGGTCCGTACCCTAGCACACCCTCGCCCGGACCGGATTCCAGCACCGCAGGGCAGCAAGAACGGGACCACCCCGCTGGAGAATCCGGAGCGCCGGGCTCTCGCGTAGTCTACCCGAGGGGCCGCCTCCGGGCCCCGGGGAGGAACCGATGATCCGCAGCAACGCTCTCTGGCTCGCCGCCGTCCTCCTGGGAGGGCATGCATTGTCACTGACCGCGCAGCCCGCCCCGAAGACGGCGACCTTCTCCATGTATTGCTACTGGACCGGCGAGGCCGCGGCCGGCAAGGTGCCGGGCGTGCTCGCCACCCGGATCGGCGAATTCGGCGGCAACGAGGTCGTGGAGGTCACCTACGATCCGGCGCGCACGGACGTCGCCCGGCTCGCGGACGCCCTCAAACAGGAGGGGGCGTTCTATGCCTACCTCGCCCCGGGACCGGAGGCCGCCAAGAGGTCCGGTCTGCCGGCCTCCGAGGTCAAGGTGCGGACCGGGCATCCGAGCTACGTCGAGCCCAAGCACTCGCTGCGGGTGACCCACCCCGAGCTCTACTATCTCGACCTCACCGAGGCGCAGGCGATCGCGCTCAACACCTGGAGCCACTTCGGCGGCCCCATGCCGAACGTGCTCACCCCCGAGCAGCTCCAGATGGCGGCCAGGCTCAAGGCCCGCCTCGCCGCCGGCCGCACCCCCGGCGAGCCCTCCCGCTCAGGGTCCGAGCGGGAGGAGTACCGGAAGACCTTGGTGGCTTGGCTGGGGAAATAACTAGGTTGTAAACGCCAGCGTGAGCAGCGTCTGCTGCTCCATGGCGTGGGCCTTGGCCGAGCCGGTGGCGGGGCTGCCGCTGGCCGAGCGCTTCACCGAGCGGATCGGCTTACCCACCAGGCGCTCGATCCGCGGCTGGACGAAGGAGAGGGCCCCCATGTTGGCTGGCTCCTCCTGTACCCAGATCACGCTTCGCGCGTTGGGATGCCGCGCCAGCGCCGCCGCCAGCTCCTCCTTGGGGAAGGGGTAGAGCTGGTCGAGCGCCAGGATCGCCGTCGAGGTGTCCTTCCGTCGCTCCCGCTCCCGCCGCAGCTCGTGGACGATCTTGCCCGTGCAGAGGAGGACGCGCTGGGCGTCCTGGATCTGCGGGTCGTCGACCACCCGCTGGAAGCGGTCGCGGGCGAATTCCTCCAGGCTGGAGGAGGAGTCCTTGTGGCGCAGCATGCTCTTGGGA
>JAICSG010000412.1 GCA_025937035.1 Thermoanaerobaculia bacterium
ACTCTCGACACCTGGTTTTCGTCCGCCCTCTGGACATGGAGCACGCTGGTCGACCCCGAGCTGGCGCGGGACCGCGAGCTGAGCCTCGACGACATCCTGGCGCGCAGCCCGGACTTTCAGCGGTTCCACCCGACGAGCGTCATGGAGACCGGCTACGACATCCTTTTTTTCTGGGTGGCCCGGATGATCCTGGCGACCACCTACGTCACCGGGCAGGTGCCCTTCCGGCACGTCTACCTCCACGGCCTGATCCTGGACCGGGACGGCGAGAAGATGACCAAGTCGAAGCCCGAGACCTCGATCGATCCTCTCGACGAGATCCGGGACAACGGGGCGGACGCGCTCCGGCTCTCGCTGGTCATCGGCAACGCCGCCGGCCAGGACTTCCGGCTGAGCCGCGAGCGCATCGAGGCGAGCAAGGGGCTGGTCAACAAGATCTGGAACGCCGCCAAGCTCGTCGAGAGCATCTGTGGGGGAGGGCCGGCCCCGGCTCTCGACCCCGCGGCCGTACGGCATCCGGTGAGCCGGTGGATGCTGGTGCGGGCCCACCGTCTGATCGGGCTGGCCAACGCGCGCCTGAGCGCCTTCGCCTTCGGCGACGTGGCGGAGCAGCTGCGGACGGCTTTCTGGACCGACTTCTGCGACAACTACCTGGAGATGATCAAGACGCCGGAGCTCGCCGGGGAGGCGGAGACGAAGGCCGTCGCCGCCCACGTCTTCGACATCTACCTCCGTCTGCTCCACCCCTTCCAGCCGTTCGTCACGGAGGAGATCTGGGGGGTGCTGGGCCGGCCGGGCCTGCTCATCCGGGCGGGGTGGCCGGTGGCTTCCCTGCAGGATTCCTGGCCGGAGGAGACCGAGGGGATCGACGCCCTCCTGCGGCTCGTCACGGCCGTCCGGCGCATCCGCAACGACGCGAGGATCAACCCCAGGGAGCCGGTCGACGTCCGGGCCCAGCCGCTGGCTTTCGCCGGGACGTTGAAGGGTTGCTCGGCGGTCATCCGGCGCCTCGCGACCGTGGGAGATCTGCTCTGGACGGAAGCGGTCCCGGACGAGGGCCTCGACGGAGCGGCGGTTGCCGTGGACGCCGCCTTCCGGGCCGCCGTCGATCTCGGCCAGGTGGACCGTGAGGCCGAGCGCGGGCGGTTGAGCAAGCAGCTGGCCGACGCCCAGCACCGGCTGGCTTCGACCGAAACCCTGCTGGCGAATCCTGATTTCCTGGCCAAAGCCAAGCCCGCGGCCGTGGAAGGAGCCCGCGCCGAGGCCGAGAAGCTGCGGGCCTTGGTGAGCGGGCTCCAGGAGCGTCTGTAAGGACTGCCGGAGCCCGGACAGGCTTCTTTCAGCCAGCGACCCTCTGCTCCGCGATCCTGGCCCGCACCTCGTCCGGCACCACGTCCACCCGGCGGGCCCAGGTGGTCTCCGGATAGCGGGCGCGGAGGCCGTCCCAGCGGCGGACCACCTCGGCGATCCCCTTCAGCCGGTAGCCCGCCGCCGCGGCCCAGAAGAGCGCCTCGGGCGCGGCGCTCGAGTCGGGGAAGAGATCCGCCGCGCCGTCGAGCCAGCGCAGGGCCTCCTCGAAATTGGTGTGGGTCATCGCGGCGAGCCCGAGCACCAGCCGCAGCTCGGCCAGAAACTCGTCCGGGGGGAGGAAGCCCACGTAGCGCCGCAGCTCGCTGCCGCGGCCGTCCAGGAAGACGAGCAGCGGCGCCCACAGCACCTTGCCGCGGCCGAGCGCCTCCTTGAAGTCCGGGTGGGGCTCCTTGACGTTGAACTTGATCGCCTCGAAGTGCTCCGAGACGAATTCAGCCACCTGCGCGTTGGGGTACGTCACGGTACCCATCTTGCGGCAGCCCAGTCACTCGGGGGTCCAGAAGTAGAGGAGGAGCGGCTTGCGGGCCTCGCGCGCTCCCTCCATCGCCGGCTGGAGCCGGTCACGCCATTGGATCTCGGTCATCTGGTTTCTCCGTAGGTCAGGGCGCGGCGCGCGCCGTGGGATCGTACCTCACACCAGCTCGGGATGGCTCAGCACCGCTCCCAGGAGCCGCCGCAGGTTTCCGGCCGCGGCCTGGGCGGCGGCGAGGACCTCCTCGTGGGTCACCGGCGTCTCGGAGAGCCCCGCGGCGGGGTTGCTCACCATGGAGACACAGAGGCAGCGCATCCCTAAGTGATGGGCGGCGATGATCTCCAGCACGGTGGACATGCCGGCGACGTCGCCGCCGAGCATCCGGAGCATCCGCACCTCGGCCGGGGTCTCGTAGCTGGGTCCGGCCACGCCGGCGTAGACCCCCTCGGTGAGCGGGATGCCGAGATCGGCGGCGGCCTGCCTGGTGATCTCGCGGAGGCGGGGATCGTAGGCGGCCCCCATGTCCGGAAAGCGGGGGCCCCACTCGGGCGGGAGCTGGCCGCGCAGAGGATTCAGGCCCGTCAGGTTGAGATGGTCCTGGATCAGCACTAGGTCGCCCGGGCGGTGGTGCGGCTGGAGGCCGCCGGTGGCGTTGGTCATCACCAGCACCTTGGCGCCGAGCAGGGCGGCCAGGCGGACCGGGAAGACCGTCTCGTGCGCGCTGTAGCCCTGGTACGAGTGCAGGCGGCCCTTGTAGTAGAGGACCGGCCGGCCGGGGACCGGCTCGAGCATCTCCACCGCGTGCGGGTGCCCCTCGACCGCGTGGCTCTCGAAGGGGAGGAGGAACTCGAGCTGCAACGGCCCGTTGGTGCGCTCCCCCAGGTCCACCGCCAGCCCCGACCCCGAGACCACGGCCACCTGAGGACGCGGCCAGCCCAGCAGGTCGAACCGCTCCACGGCGGACTTGTGCTGCTCGATCAGACTCTCCAGGCCCGCGGAGGCCTCCTCCACGGGGCGGTGCACCAGCCCTTCCAGGTCTTCGGTCTCGCTCATGGGCGGGTATCCTAGCAGCGGCCGCCCATCCGGCGGTCTGTCAAAAAGGAGACGACGACATGAAGAAGACCTTCCTCAAGCTCGCCTGCGCCTGCGCTCTCCTGGCCCTCCCCGTCCTGCTGCCGTCTCCGGCGGCAGCCGACAAGTGCGCCACCTGCCCGGACCTCCTCAAGTCCTGCAAGTCGTTCTGCGGCAGCAACAACGTGGTCTTTGACTGCCAGAACAGCAACCCCTGCGCGGGCACCTGCACCTGCGGATAGCTCCTTCCGCCGCCTGGGTCCTCCGGGGCGGCCCTCCCGCGGTCCCAGCGCGGAGAGCCGCCCTCTTTCATATCTGTATGCTTACAATCGACATGAAGACAATGCTATCCTGCATGCGTGGCGGCTTTCTCGCGAGCGGAGCTTCGATTCTAGAAAGGAGATCCTCATGAAGAAGATGATTTTCGGGGTTTCTATGATCCTGGCCTGTCTGATCTTCCTCGCGTCTCCGGCGACAGCGGCGAGCCAGCCCCAGGGAGCACCGGGGCTGGGCGCCTTCCTGGCCTCCCTTGCTCCGGCTCCGGTGACCGTGGCCAAGCGCCCGGCCATCGCTGGAAAGTCCATCTGCAGCGCCTCGGCGACCTGCTGGGACGGCAACACCGTCAGTTGCAACGGCAACAGCAGCTGCACGACCGTGGACGGCGACTGCTCGGTGGATGAGCCGGGACACGTCACCTGCGACGGCGCCACGACCCCGTGCCCCAATGCCTGCCCTTGTCCTGCGGGCTTCTGCGACAACCGCGAGAGCGACTGCTCGATCTCATGCAACCCCTGCAGCTACAACTTCTCGTGCAACGCTACGACATGCAGCAGCTCCTGTCGGTGCATTCTCCGGGGCTGCCCGCAATAGAGCCGTCCTGATCCGACGCGGAGAGCCGCCACGCCCGCGGCCGGTCCTGGAGGCCGGCCGCGCCTCCCTCCTTCATCCCCCTCGCCGTTCTCGGATAGGCTATCCGCTCCTACGAGGAGGAGAGGGAGGTCCATGTCCGAGCTCGACGAACAGATCCAGAACCGGCGCGAGAAGCGCCAGCGGCTCGCGGAGGCGGGGATCAACCCCTATCCGCACCGCTTCGAGTGGGACCTGGAGCCCACCGGGGTCAAGCAGCAATATGGGGAGAAGACGGCCGAGGAGCTGGAGGCCTCGGGGCTCAAGCTGCGCGTGCCCGGCCGGGTGCGCTCGATCCGCCGCCAGGGGAAGCTCATCTTCGCCGACGTCCACGACGGCAAGGAGAAGCTGCAGCTCTTCATCCGGCTGGCCGACGTCCCCGAGGCCGCCCGGCTGGTGCTGGACAACCTTGACCTCGGCGACATCGTGGGCGCCTCCGGCACGCTGATGCGCACCCGCGCGGGGGAGCTGTCGCTCAAGGTGGACGACCTCCAGCTCCTCTCGAAGGCCGTGCGGCCCCTGCCCGAGAAGTGGCACGGCCTGGCCGACATCGAGACCCGCTACCGCCAGCGCTACCTCGACCTCGCCACCAACGAGGAGTCGCGCCAGGTGTTCGAGGTTCGGGCGGCCATCGTCAAGGGAATCCGCGAGTTTCTCGACGCCCGGGGCTTCCTGGAGGTCGAGACCCCGATGATGCAGGTGATCCCGGGCGGCGCCACGGCCCGGCCCTTCAAGACCCATCACAACGCGCTCGACATCGAGCTCTATCTGCGCATCGCGCCGGAGCTCTATCTCAAGCGGCTGCTGGTGGGGGGGATCCCCAGGGTCTACGAGATCAACCGCAACTTCCGCAACGAGGGGATCTCCACCCGCCACAACCCCGAGTTCACCATG
>JAICSG010000636.1 GCA_025937035.1 Thermoanaerobaculia bacterium
CGCGCGGAAAGTCCGCCCGCAGGAGCCCGGCGTACCGCCGTCGGTAGGGAGGGCTGTAGAGCACGGCGTAGACATATTGCAGGACCAGCTCGGGCGAGGGCTCCTCCCCCAGGCGCTCCTCCAGCAGGCGGAGGAAGGCGCGGTCGAGGTTGGGCTTCCGCTCGGCGCCATAGAGACCGCCCTCGGAATGCAGGTAGAGAGGGAAGACGGAGTTGATGTCGAAGGCGCTCACCGCCTTGTGGGCCACCAGGGTGTCCGCCACCAGCGCGCCCGGCTCCTCCTTGTGCTGGCGGGGCGCCACCAGCCCGAGGCTCCCCGGCGGCAGCAGGTGCCTCAGGATCTCCTCGCGGGGACGCTCGACCACGGAGCGCTCGTAGAAGATCGTCCGCCAGTCGAACGGCTGGAAGAGGATGCGGCGGAGCCGGGTCCGCCAGCCCGGATCGGCCCGGATCTTCCGGCGGGCCTCCTCCAGCGTGCACCGCCCCTTGTCCTCCGCTCCCCATTCGTGGCGGAGGACCTCGTCCGAGACCGTCTCTCTCCGCAGCCGGCCCACCCGCCGCTCCAGCTCGTCCCGGTCGGTGTCGATGGCGAAGGCGTTGCGCCCGGTGACGATCCCCACCGAATGCTCGGGGAAGATCCCGGGCAGCGGGACCCCCAGACCGTACTCGCGCTCCAGGGCGGCGTCGCGAGGGGCGAAGAGGAACGCCGGCCCTCGCGGGTCGATCTCCCGCCAGCCCGTGGTCTCCACGTCGTTCTCCGCCAGCCAGCGGAGCTTGGCGGCGCGGCTCCCCCAGAGGTCGGCCCGCAGGACCCGCTTCGGCAGCCCCGGCTTCTTGACCAGGATCGCCACCGCGGCCCCCTGCCGGACGCCGGCGAAGACGTTGGCGTCCCGGGCGCCGTCCGGCGTCCGCTCCTTCCGTTTGCCGTTGCCGTGGAGGTCGAGGAGGTAGAGCTCGTCGAAGGTCCGCATCAGCGACTGGCGCACCCCCCGGAAGGTCGGATTGTCGAGATAGCCGTGGTCGGTCACCAGCGCCACGATCCCCTCTCCGGCCTCCTCGATCTTCGCCTGCGCGAAGCGGAGGAACTTGAGGTAGTCGTTCCGCAGCCATTTGGACTCCCTGCCGTAGCCATCGGGCCCCGGCCCCGGGTTGGCCGAATGGCCGGACCAGGGAGGGTTGCCGAGGACGACCGTGATCCGCTCCTCCTTCTTGATCCTCCCCGCCAGGTGGGACTCCCGGGCGAGCGCCGCCACGCCGGGGATCGGCGACTGCTCCAGGTCCTTCAGGTCCAGGGTGTCGGTCAGATAGAAGGCCACCCTCTCGCCGTCGCGGAGGGGGCGCCCCAGCTCCTCCAGGAGCAGGCTCATCTTGAGATGGCCGATGGCGTAAGGGGCCATCATCAGCTCGAAGGCGTGGAAGCTCCGCAGCAGGTGGTCGCCGACCAGGGCCGGCACCACGCCGCCGCCGGCCGAGCTCCGGGCCTCGCTCACGGCGCAACGGATCGCCTCGACCACGAAGGTGAGGGTCCCCGCCGCCGGATCGAGGAGGGAGACCCGGGGGTCCGCCAGGCCGTCCCGCCAGCCCAGACGGGTCCGCAGCAGCCGGTGCGCGGAGCGGACGGCCCAGGAGACCAGCTCCGGCGGCGTGTAGTAGACCCCGCGCTGCCGCCGCAGGTCCGGGTTGTAGCAGTGGAGGAAGGTCTCGTAGAAGTCGAGCACCGGATCGCGCCCCCGGCGGCCGGAGCGCTCCAGCATCTCGTACACGGAGGAGCACGAGAGCAGGTCGACGATCTCGTCCACGATCCACCTCACCCCGAGAGACAGGTCGGCGAGCGAGATGTAGCGGAAGGCGTCGCGCAGCAGGCCGCGGGTGGGCGGGATGCTCTCGGCCGCGATCCGGCGGTCGAAGCGGTCCCGCGCCCGCCAGCGGGCGGCCAGGAGGCCGTAGGCCAGCGTCTGGGCGTAGAGGTCGGCGAAGCCCTCGCGGGTGAGCCCGTCCAGGAGGTGCTCCGAGAAGGCCTCGTAGAAGCCCTGGAGGTCCGCGTCCTCATCCAGCCGCTCGCGGATGCGGTCGGCCAGGATGCGGGTGCGCAAGGCCATCCGCCGGGCCAGCTCCGCGGCCGAGGTGGTGAGGGGTGGCGCGAAGCTCCAGAAGAGGTCGAGAAGGTCTCCGGGGTCTCCGCGGCCGATCTCGGCCCGGGCGGCCAGCTCCTTCCCCCGGTAGAGCCGGAGCTCGCGGAAGTTGGTGAGCAGGAGGTTGGGGAAGGCCGCGCGGTACCTCTCGAGCTGCGCGGTCTCGGCGGTCTTCGTCAGTTCGGTCCCCGGGGGCTTCGCCTCGACGTACCCGACGATCCCCTCGCCCCGGCGCACCTGGAGGTCGAGCAGGCAACCCTCCATCTTCCTGGGAAGGATCAGGACGTCGAGATCGCGCCACCCCCGGTGCGCCGCGTACCCCTCCAGGAGGCGGGCGAAGAGGGGGTAGAAGCTCTCCTCCCGCGCCTCTCCCCGCCGCTCCATCGCGGCGATCCGCTCCAGGTAGACCTGGAAGAGCTCCGCCTGTTGCGTCTGGAGAGGATGGATCGCGGATGGAGAGGCCGGCATGGCCGCATTGTAGCCCGAATCAGCTACATGCGGCCGTCAGCCGACATTCCAGCAGAAGAAAATTTTCGCCTACAGATCCTCTTCCTCGTCCCCCTCCACCTCCAGGCTGTACGGCTCCAGCGTGCGCAGCCATTCGAGGAGCTCCCGGGCGCGGTCCGTTTCACCCAACCGGTGCGCTTGGGCGGCGGCGGCCACGATCAGCGCCAGGGCGGAGCCGTTGGGCTCCAGCTCCCCCGGCAGGCGGGTGATCCCGGGGTGGGCGGCGAGCGCCTGCCGCGCCACGGCGAGGCCCCGCTCCAGGACCGGACGGAGCAGCGGGCGGTCCAGGAAGCCGTAGCGGTCGGTCACGATCTCGGCAACGGCGTGGGCCACGTCCTCCAGGATGTCGATGCTGTCCAGGGCTTGCGGGTGCTCCAGGAGAAACCCGAGCCACTGCTCGGCGCGGTCCTCGTCCCAGGGGTCCCAATCCTCGTCCTCCTCGGAGTCGGGATCGGCCAGCGGCGGATAGAACACGGCCTCGAAGCCGGCCTCCAGCTCCCGGAGCGGTCCGGACGGCGCCAGCCGGCCCTCCGCCGGATCGTCTCCAACCGCCTCGATGCCATACGCGTCCGCCGGCGGCTCGGCCCGGGTGAGCCAGGTCTCCAACTGGTGGATCTGCTCGGTCACCTCGTCGCCGAAGGAGAAGCGGAGCTGGGTCTCCTCGGGGTTCTCCCCCACGCGCGCCAGGAACTCGAACCCCGCCTCGCTCAGGTCGTCCTCCCGCAGGCGGCTCCGCCAGTAGCGGGCCCTCTCGCC
>JAICSG010001105.1 GCA_025937035.1 Thermoanaerobaculia bacterium
AACCCCGGTGCGCCATCCCTCCCCACCCCGGAGATCGGAGGCCCCGTCCGCGGCGGCGAGCTGGAGGTCCTCTCGCCCGTGGGCGACACCCCCGGCATCCCCTCGGAGCTGCGGTGGGCCTCCCGGCCGGGAGCCGCGAGCTACCGGGTGCGCCTCCTGGCCGTGGACGACACGGTGCTCTGGGAGGGCACGGTCGCCGCTCCCCCCGCCCGGCTACCCGCCGAGGCCCGGGGGAAGCTCCAGCGCGCCGTGAGCTATCTCTGGTCAGTCGAGGCGCTCGACCCCTCCGGAGCCCGCCTCGCGTCGTCCGAGACGGTCCGCTTCCGGATTCGGCCGTAGCGCAGATGTATTCGGGAATAGAAATATGCTATGGTTGACGGATCAAGTATCGACCGTTTCCCGAAGGACCTCCTCGATGACGACGCGATCCCGCTCTCTCGTTACCCTTCCCCTGATGCTACTGCTCGCCGGAGCCGCTCTGGCGAAGAATCCCGTGGACGACGGCGGTGTGAGCAGCAAGCCGCTCGTCCTGCGGTTGAGCCCCGCGATCGGCGCGCCGGGGGGGCTGGTGGCGGTGGTGCTGCGCACCTACGCGCCGCGGCCGATCAAGCAGGGGCAGGTGGTGGTGAGCATCTCCTACCCTCCGCCGGCGGTGGCGGCCCACGGTCAACGGCGGGGCTCGGGTCCGGGCCGGACGGGGATCGCTGCCAAGAACCTCACTCCGGCCGCCCCCCTGACCCTGGTGGGCGTGGCCGTCTACAGCCAGCTCGGCGACGCGGTCTCCAAGGCGGTCTACAACGATTCGACGTACAGCCAGACCCTCCAGGTGAATTTCCAGTCGGCGTCGGGCACGATCAACGCCGCCGACGGTCCCCTGGCGGTCTTCTATTACGACCTCGATCCGTCGGTCGCGCCGGGGAGCTCCTACGATCTCGCCCTCGACCTCTCGCAGACCAAGCTCACGGATTCCAATGGCAAGCCGATCACGATCGACTCCCGGAGCAACGTCCTCACCGTGCGGGCTCCCGGGGACCCCTTCCAGGTCGAGGCCGGGGGTGGGACGGTCCTGGCGGGCGGAGTGGCCGATCTGGCTTTCAACACCTTCGAGCCGTTCGCGGTGAGCGGCGGGCGGGTCACCCTGACCTGGGACCCCGCGATCGCCGGCGGAGCTCCCACGGTCAAGCTCGACCCCCGCTACGGCCAGTCGACCTTCACGGTCGACTCCTCGCAGCCCGGCCGGCTGGTGGTGGGCTTCCAGTCGCCGGACGCCTCCTACAACAGCGTCCCGGGCTCAATCATCGCCATCTCCCTGCCGATCGCGGCGGACGCGTTGTCCGGCACCACTTCGCCGTTCACTCTCGATCCCGACGGGACCTGGCTGCTGGATCCCCAGGGGAACAAGATCGGGCTGACTCTGGAGGCCGGGACGATCCAGGTCCAGTAGGAGCCCCGGAGGTTTCGATCATGAAGCACCCTTCCCGTCTCCGCCTCACCCTCGCCGCCCTGGTGGCGGCCTTCCTCCTCGCGATCCCCGGAGCCTTCGCGGCCGGCGGCTCGGACGATGGAGGGGGGAGTGGAGGCGGTGGCGGGAACGGTGGGGGTGGAAACGGTGGCGCGGACAAGTCGCTCGTCCTGCGGGTGAACCCGGCGATCGGCGCCCCCGGGGGGACCGTCGCGGTGGTGCTGCGCACCTATGCCCCGCGGCCGGTCCGCCAGGGACAGATCGTGGTGCGGGTCTCCCGCCGTCCCAAGCCGGCGAAGGGGCTCGGCCTGACCTTGGAGGATCTGGCGGCGCCGGTGCGGCCGCTGACCTTCCTCTCGGCCACGGTCTACAGCCCCCGCAA
>JAICSG010000104.1 GCA_025937035.1 Thermoanaerobaculia bacterium
TAGATATACCGGATCTGAAACCGCATCTCGTTTGCCGTGACGTTGTTGAGGATGCGCAGAAGGCGCCGGGCAAGCTCGGGAGCCGGATGTCGCGTCGCCAGGATGATCCCGGAGTGAGGACGTCCCTCTGCCATATAAGCCCGGGCCAGGGATTCGAAATGTGACCGGTTATGCGTTACCAGAGCCTTCCGCTCTCGCGCGGCGAAGGCCAGTTGCTCCGCATCGTTATTGCCGAGTTGACCGGCTTCACGGGTGGTGGTCACGGAAAATCCGCGGGCGCGTACGAGCTCGGCGACGAGGACGTCGACGTCCTCATCCAGGTAGAGCTCGATGAAAGTCCGGGTCACGATCCCTTGACGAGGGGATCGACGAGATCTTCAGGGATGCGGTTGCTCTCGATGTAGTCGTTGATCTCGGCCTGGTGGTCGCTGTAGTAGCTCAGGGCGTCGAAGACCTGAGCCAGCGTGAGATGGGGGAGATGGCCCGGGATCGCCTCCGGCGAAACCCCCTGACGCCAGATTTCGACCACGGCCCGGACCGGCGTACGGGTCCCCTCGACGATCGGCTCGCCTCCGAGGATCTCGGGATCGGAGACAATGTATCGGTGCTGCGCTACCTGCATACGAAGGCTCTGCGCCATGGCATGGATTGTAGCACCTCACGCGGCCTTCGCCGCGTACCCAATGAAGAGCACGCTGCGGTCGCGGCTCTCGCGGAGGCCGATCCGCCGGGCGGCCTCGAAATAGCTGATCTCCCCGCGCTTGCGGGCGCGCAGGATGCGCACCGTACGGATCGGATTGGCGCCCGGCTTCAGGCCGGTCACGTCCCGGTTCTGGAGGCCGTTCTCGGCCAGCAGGGGCAGCAGCTCCTCGGGCTTGATGAACATCTTCCAGTCGTGCAGGCCGGGCGGCATGAAGCTCGTCCAATTCCATTCCTGGAAGAGCTTGATCATCACCAGCTTGCTCTGGAAGGTGCGGTTGATCGTGTCGTAGAGGAAGATCCCGCCCGGCTTCAGCACCCGCGAGATCTCCGCGATCACCTTCCGCAGGTCGTCGACGTGCTCCAGGACGTCGCAGCAGTAGGCGAGCTCGAAGGTGGCGTCGGGGAAGGGGATACTCTCCCCGGTCCCCTGGCGGTAATCGATCTCCAGCCCTTCGGCGCGGGCGTGGGCCCGGGCGGCCTCCAGCGATCTCTCGGACGGATCGATTCCCGTTACCGCGCAGCCGAGGCGGGCGAACTCCTCCGCGAGAATGCCGCCGCCGCACCCCACGTCGAGGGTCTTTTTGCCGCGGGGATCGATCCCCAGGTCCTCCGTCAGCACCCGCTGCATGTAGCCGAAGCGGGCGGGGTTGAGCCCGCGCAGGACGTGCAGGAACCCCGACTCGTCCCACCACGAATCCGCCATCGCGTCGTAGACCTGATTGTCGACCGGCATGAGAGTCATCCCTCCAGAGATTTCAAATTCCTCTCGTCCTACGAGGGATGAGCGGGTTTTGGATGAAGGCTACGCCACGAGCCGTCCCAGGACCCCATCCTCGGCCAGCCCGGTCACCTCCACCTCCGAAAACCGGTTCCAAAGCCCCGCCCCTTCGAGGCTGAAAACACGCAGGTAGTTGTCGGTCAGGCCGTGCCCCAGGCCGTCTTTTGGCCTCTCCCAGAGCACGGTCTGGCGGGTGCCGAGGTGGGCGGCGCGGAAGGCCCGTTCGGCGCGGTCCGCGGCGGCGAGCATCCTCTCCATCCGCTCCCGCTTCTCTTCGGGAGAGACCTGATCCGGAAACTCCTCGGCCGCGGTGCCGGAACGGGGGGAGTAAGGGAAGACATGGATCTTGGCGAAACCGGCGGCCTCCACCGTGGCCAGGCTCTCGGCGAATTCGGCCTCGGTCTCTCCCGGGAAGCCCACGATGACATCGGTGGTGACGGCCACGCCCGGCACGGCGGCGCGGACGCGGCCGAGCAGCGCGAGATATCCCTCCGCGGTATAGGGGCGGCGCATGCGGCGCAGGGTGGCGGTGGCGCCGCTCTGGAGCGAGAGGTGGAGGTGGCGGCAGAGGCGGCGGTCCCGCCAGAGGTCGAGGAGCGGCTCGTCGAGATCCCAGGGCGCGATCGAGGTCAGGCGCAGCCGGGGGACCTCCGTCTGGTCGAGGATCGCGCGGACCAGATCTCCGAGACGGCCCCCCTCCGATCGCCAGGCGGAGATCTGCACGCCGGTGATCACGATCTCCCGGTGACCGCGGCCGAGGAGCTCCCGGACCTCCGCCACCACCTCCGCCGGCGGACGGCTCCGCTGGGCCCCGCGCGTGAAAGGGATGATGCAGAAGGAGCACCGCATGTTGCAGCCGTCCTCCACCTTCACCAGGGCCCGCGTGGGGCCCGTCTGCGGGGCGCAGGGGGCTCCGGGGTCCGCCTCCGGAAAGGCCGCGTGGACCAGGTCGACCAGACGGTCCTTTTCGGCGTTGGGAACGACGAGATCGACCCCGGCGAGCCGCGCGGCCTCCTCGGGGGAGCCGCTGGCGTAGCAGCCGGTCAGCACCGTCCGGACCGGCCGCCCGGACCGCCGCGCCCGTCCCGCCGCCTTGCGCGACTCCCGGGCGGCCACGTGAGTGACCGTGCAGGAGTTGACCACGTGGAGATCCGCCTCGGCCAGCGAGCCCACCACCCGGTGCCCGGCCGCCTCGAATTGCCGTCCCAGGCGCTCGATCTCCGCCTGGTTGAGCTTGCAGCCGAGGTGGGTGAGGTGGACGCGCATGGGGGGATCATAGCCTCCGGAATTCCACCCGGCCATGGATGGGTTACTCTTCACCGCCTGGAGTCCTTCCGATGACCGCGCCCAAGACCGCGCTCCCCCTCCTCGCCGCCGCCCTCCTTCTGGCGCCGGGCCATGCCTGGGGCGTGGCGGGGGAATGGTCCAAGAATCTGCAGTCGAGCGTGCGGCTGATCACCCCTTGGCGGACGGCCCCGCGCGGCGGCGAGCTGATCCTGGGGCTCCACTTCCGCCTCTCCCCCGGCTGGCACGTCTACTGGAAGAACAGCGGCGACGCGGGCTTCCCCCCGTCGGTCACCCTCCAGCCGGCCGATCGCCTCACCCCACCCGAGATCCTCTGGCCCACGCCGCGCCGCTTCGAGTTGCCGGGCGGCCTGGTGGCCTTCGGCTACGAGAAGGAGGTGGTCTATCCCGTACGAGCGGAGATCAAGCCGGAAGCCCCGGCTACGGCCCCCGCCGCGACCTCGGATACCCCGCCGGCCACCTCGGACGCCGCGGCCGCGCCGGCTGGAGAGGTCCTCCACCTCGCGGCCGATCTCGACTACCTGGTCTGCCAGGTGGACTGCGTCCCCTACCGCTATACGTTGACCGTCGACCAGCCGTTGGTAGGAGATCAGCGGGATCAGCCCGACAGCGATCCGGAGACCGTGGGGCTGCTCCAGGCGGCGCTCGATCAGGTGCCGCGGATCACGCGGGAGCTGCCCGGGGTGAGGACCGGCGCGGTGCTCGACGCCAGCCGCGCGGGGGAGACACCGGATCTGGAGATCCGCGTCCTCGGCGCCCGGGCCCTGGCGGGGAAGACCGACCTCTTCCTCGAATCCCAGGAGACCTTCGACGCCGGCCGGCCCCGGATGCGGGCAACCGCCAGCGGCGTGGTCTTCCATGTGCCGATGAAACCCAAGGTGACCAACAAGCCGCTGCCGGCCCGTGCCACCCTCGACTGGACGGTCTCCAATCTGGTGGGGAAGGACGGCAAACCGTTCAATCTGGAGGCCCGGCGGGACGTCCAGGTGTGGGCCCAAGCCGGCGCGCCGCCGGACCCGATGAAGGAGGGGGCGCCCGGCGGCGCGTCCGACCGCTTCCTCCGGCTGCTCCTGCGGGCCTTCCTCGGCGGCCTGCTGATGTGCCTCACGCCGGCCGTGCTGGCCCTTTTCATCGGCGAGATCTTCTCCTTGCGGCTGCCCGGGACCGGCGTGCGCGAGGGGGCCGCGGCGGCGGCCACCGGTGTGGTCGGCGGTTGCTGGGTGGTGGCGGCGGTCGCCCTTCTGGGCCGCCGGGCGGGGCTGCCCGCCAACTGGCCGGACCTCCTTCAGGAGCCCGCCGTGGGCGCCCTGCTGGTGGTGGCCGCGCTGCTGCTGGCCCTCAATCTCTGGGGCTTTCTGGAGATCCCCCTGCCGGCCGCGAACGCCGGGCGAGCGGGCACGGGGCGCCACCTGCTGGCCGGCCTGTTCACCGTGCCGCTGGCGATCGCCTGGCCCATCCCCCTGCTGGAGGAGCCGGTCGGCTTCGCCTTCGGGCGCGGCCCGGCGGCGGTGACCGCCCTGTTCGCGGTGATCGGCTTCGGCCTGGCGTTCCCCTATCTGCTGATCCTCCTGGCCCCGGCGCTGGCCCGCAGGGTGCCCGCGCCGGGCGTCTGGCTGCCGCGCCTGCGCGAGGGGCTGGGCTTCCTCGCCGGCGGCGGCGCTCTCTGGCTGCTCTACGCCCTCTCCCGCCGGGTGAGCCCGGTGGGGCTCGCCTTCGTCGAGCTCGCCTTGCTCGGCATGGGCCTCCTCGCCTGGCTGCGCGCCCGCGAGGGGACGCGTGCCGTGGCCCGTTTCGTTCTCGCCCTCGGCCTCGCCGCCTGCGCCGCCGGAGCGCTCTGGCTGGCCGACCACAACCGATTGACCCCCAGGCCCCTCACGGCCCTGGAATCGACGACCCACAACCCGATCTCAGGAGGTTGACGATGCGCAGCACCGGAAAGATCCTCATCCTCGCGCTCGCCGTCCTGGCGCTCGCGGCCCTCCCCGCGCTGGCCGACGGCGCCGTCGGCGCCACCGCTCCCGCCTTCTCCCTCAAGGGGGTGGATGGCAAGACGTATTCGCTCGCGGACTACAAAGGCAAGGTCGTGGTGCTCGAATGGGTCAACCCGAACTGCCCGTTCTCCCACCGCCACGCGAAGGAGCACACGATGAGCGAGCTCGCCAAGCAGCACGGCGAGGTCGTCTGGCTGGGGATCAACAGCACCAGCCCGCGGAGCACCGACTTCATGCGGCCCTCCGAGCAGGCCGCCTACGACAAGGAGCATGGCGTCAACTATCCCGTGCTCTACGACGAGAGCGGCCAGGTGGGCCACGCCTACGGCGCCCGCACCACACCGCACATGTTCATCATCGGCGCGGACGGCAAGATCGCCTACAACGGCGCGATCGACGACGATCCTCCGGGGCGCAAGTCGAAGGCCGACCGGCTCAACTACGTCGGCCAGGGGCTCAACGCCGAGAAGGGCGGCAAGAGCCCGGACCCGGCCACGACCAAGCCGTATGGTTGCAGCGTGAAATACGAATAAACGCCTGGATGCATTGTTGAATGTTGTAGAGCCCCGGCCCAGCCGGGGCTTTAACTTTTTTGGGCGGCGGCCGAATTCTGGTAGTATGTTTCCCAGATACCCAAACATACCGGCATGCCGCCGGTCCTGGCTCCTGAGGCTCCATTTGGCTCCGGGGTTCAGCGAGGGATTTGTTTGCTCGGGGGGAGGAACCATGACCCATCGATTTTCGTCCGTCTTGCGGAAGAGCTGGCTCTTCGGCTTCATGATAGCCGCGGCCTTGCTGGTGCAAGCGCCCGTCTTCGCCGCCGCCAACCTGACGATCGCACCCATCGCCTGGAACATCGTCGGGCTCGACAGCAACAACGTCAACGTCGGACCCAACAACTTTCCGGTGGGCGCGCGCGTCTGCAACACCGGGGACGCGGCGGCGACCAACGTCACCTCCTCCTTCGTCTGGGACTCCGCGGACCCCTATATCAACCTGCGGCCCGGCACTCTGACGAGCTATACCGGCGCCAACGCCGTGGCGAGCCTCGCGCCCGGCACGTGCCATGACTTCTACTACGAGGTCACGGTCACTCGCGACCCGCTGGCCTACGATCACACCCGCCGTTACCACATCACCGCGACGGCCGACACCCTGGGCACGGTGAGCACGCCGACCCCGCGCGAGCTCTACGTGGAGCATCTGGTCTCTCAATCGCGCAACCAGATTCTCGATGTGATGCTGAACGGTGTTTCGATCCCCGCGGGCGGCACGATGGCCCTGGTGGTCGGCCAGACCTACAACATCACGCTGGTGGGCGCTACCGCGACCAACGGCTACGAGCAACTCGAGAGCTTCATCAATTTTCCCAATACCATCTTTCAGGTCCTGTCCGTCTCGACCACCTACTCCGCGGACACCTCGGCCTATGTCTCGAGCCCCAACGACAAGCTGTATGGGGACGCGTGCAAGTGGGAGAACGATCCGAACAGCCCCTATTACCGCTCCTGCCTCGACGTGGGCAAGGTCGGCGGCAATGTGACGGTCAACTATCAGGTCAAGATCCTCCAGGTCCCCAGCGCTCCGCTGATCAATCCGGAGCCGCTCGGCAGCCTGATCTATGACTTTTCCGGCAGCAGCTTCCATTACAACTCGGACTTCGGGATTTCGAGCCGTATCGCCGACATCATCGATCCTTCGACGCTGGGGATCATGAAGAGCTTCAATCCCACTCCGACCAACGTCAACGGCGTCTCCGCGCTGACGTTCACGCTGACCAATCCGAATTCGGTTCCGGTGAGCGGAGTGAGCTTCACCGATACGTTCCCGACCTCGCCGGGAGCCATGGTGGTCGCGAGCTCATCCGGCGCCACCACTAACGGCTGCGGCACGCCGGTCTTCGCGCCGGTCGCGGGAGCCGCCTCCATCTCCTTCTCCAACGGCACGATCGCGGCCAACGGCACCTGCACCGTCAAGGTCAACGTGACGGCGCCGGTGAGCGGGACCTACAACAACACCTCCGACCATCTCCTCGTGGGCGGGATCGATACGGGGAAATTCGCGACGGCCACGCTCACGGTGAACACCAATCCGCCGCCGCCGCCCCCGGTCTGCGGTCTGCCGCTGGCCCAGTGGACCTTCCCCTCTGGCTTCAGCCTCACCTCTCCCGCCCCCTCGAGCTCCACGGTCACGGCGTCCGCCGCGCCGGGAGCGGGGATCAACTCCATCGAGAGCTCGCAGAACAACACGGCTGGCGGCAACGCCTCCTGGGGCTCGAACGGCGGCTTTGACAGCACGGGGGCCTTGGACACCACGTTCAACGACTATTTCCAATTCGCCGTCGACACCACGGGCCTGACCTCGGTCGATCTGAGCTTCTTTGCCCGCCGGCCCAACAACAACGGCCCCACACAGGTGTTGGTGTACTACGGCACGTCCGCCAGCCCGCCGGGCACGCTGCAGACCACGCTGGGCAATCCTCCGGGGACCCTGTTCCCCGTGAACGCGAACACCTGGGAATCCTCGGGAACGATCACTTTTTCTTCCGGCCTGAACCCGTCCGGGCTGACCTACTTCCGGATCTATGGCGCCAACGCCAAGAACAACAACCCGGGCTCCGATCTGTACCTGGACGACGTCACCTTCACCGGTTGCGGATCTCCGAATCCGCTCACGATCGGCAAGGCCTTCGCCCCCAGCCCGGTGGCGGTGGGCGGCTCGTCGACGCTGACCTTCACGATCACCAATCCGAATCCCACGGTGGCGCTGAGCGGCGTGAGCTTCACGGACACCCTGCCCAGCGGTCTGACGGTGACCTCGGGCACCTCGTCCCAGTGTGGCGGCACGCTCACGCGCACCGCGCCTTCCACGCTGTCGTTCTCCGGCGGCACCCTCGCCGCGGGCGCCTCGTGTACCGTCACCGCGACAGTCACGGCGGCCACCGCCGGGCCGCACGACAACGTGAGCGGATTCGTGTCGTCGACGGAGACCGGCACCAACACCGGCGCCACCGGCATCGCCACCGCCTCGCTCACCGCCGTCCTGCCGCCGGTCCTCGCCAAGCAGTTCGCGCCCAATCCGGTTCTCGCGGGCGGCGTCTCCACGCTGACCTTCACGATCACCAATCCGAACCAGAATCAGATTCTGAGCGGCGTGGCCTTCACTGACATCCTGCCGACCTCGCCGGGCAGCATGGTGGTCGCGGCGGCTCCGAATCCGACGACCACCAACTGTGGCTCGCCCACGTTCGCGCCCGTGGCCGGCGCGGGAACGATCACGTTCAGCGGCGGGACGATCGCCGGCGGCGGCACCTGCACGGTGGCGATCAACGTGACCGCTCCGGTGGCCGGCACCTACAACAACACCAGCGGCGTCGTGTCCCACATCATCAACTCCGCCGTGGTGAACGGAAATTCGGCCTCCGATTCCCTCACGGTCACCCCCGCGACACCGGCGATCGCTCTTTTGAAGCAGGTCGGACCGACGGCTTCGGGACCGTGGTCGTCGTTCCTGGCCGTGGCGCCCGGCGGCAACGTGTTCTATCGGTTTACCATTGAGAACATCGGCAACGTTCCGCTGAGCCCGGTCAGTGTCACGGATCCGCTGGTGAGCACGGCCTCCTGCACCTGGCCGTCGCCGCTGCCGGTCGCCTCTCCGACGCAGGACCCGACGGCTACCTGCGTGGTGGGCCCGATCGCGGCCGCCACCGGCACAAATCCCAACACCGCGACGGCCTCCGGGACCTTCGGCGGCACGACGGTGAACGATACCTCGACGGCGACCTATGCGACGACCGGATTGACGATCGTCAAGAACGCCACCGAGACCAGCTTCACCACGGCTGGAGACGTCCTGCACTACACCTTCCAGGTGACGAACAGCGGTTTCGCGCCCCTGGCCGGACCGGTCACGGTCGCGGACGACAAGGCCACCGATGAGAGCTGTCCCGCCGTCACCACGGTGGGCGATCTGGACGACTTCCTCGATCCGGGCGAGAGCATCACCTGCACCGCGACCTACACCATTACGGCCTCTGACATCGCCGCCGGATCGGTCACCAATCACGCGTCGGCCACCGCCGGAGGCGTGACCTCCAATACAGCGATGAAGACCGTCCCAGGACCCGTCGTGGTGGCAGCGCCGAGCATCAGCAAGGCGTTCTCGCCGAACCCGATCGCGGTCGGAGGTGTGAGCACGCTGACGTTCACGATCACGAACCCCAACGCTGGAACGTCCCTGACCGGCGTGGCGTTCACGGATACGTTCCCGGCCGGCATGGCGGTCGCGGCGACGCCGAGCGCGAGCACGTCGGGCTGCGGCTCGCCGACGTTCGCGCCTGCCGCGGGCAACACCTCCGTGAGCTTCTCGGGTGGGACGATCGCGGCTGCTGGGACCTGCACGGTGAGCGTGTCCGTCACGGTGACGAGCAGTGGCGCGAAGGCGAACACCACCGGATCTGTCACCTCGACGAACGGCGGCACGGGTAACAGCGGTAGCGATACCCTCACCGTGCTGTCGCCGCCCAGTATCAGCAAGGCGTTCTCGCCGAATCCGATCGCGGTCGGCGGCACTAGCACGCTGACGTTTACGATCACGAACCCCA
>JAICSG010000472.1 GCA_025937035.1 Thermoanaerobaculia bacterium
CTCGTAGAAGGCGTCCACGTCCGCGTCGGTCACCGGGGTGGGCTTGATCTCGGCGAGGAGCTGGTCCTTGGTCATGTGGCGGGCGGCGGCCTCCGCCTCCACCAGGCGGTCCTGGACGGCCTGGTCGAGGCTGTTCTCCAGGAGCTGATGGACGTTCTGCTGGTACTCCCGGTCCAGCGCCTTGAACTGGTCCGCGTTCTTCGCGCGGATGTCCGCCTCGGTGATCGGCTTGCCGTCGACCACGGCGAGCACCTGGTTCGATCCGGACGCCGAGCCGCCGGCCTTCTGGGCGCAGGCCGGCAGGACGCCCAGGGCGGCGACGAGCACGAGCGCCCCCGGGACTAACTGCTTACGAAATGCATTCATGAGTCTGACTCCTTTTTCGTGGACGGTGTATCAAGGCTGCAAACAGATCGAGACCGGGACAGATTCCGATGGGCTCCAAAAAACGGATAGGTATTTTAGCACACCGTTCTTCCGAGGCTTCCCTGCTCTCCACAGGGGATAGTGCTCAAGCCGCCAGATGGCGAGCCACCATCCCCTCCAGGATACGCTCGGCGGTGATTCCGCGCATCCGCAGGGCGGGCCCTTCGAGGAGCGCCTCGGCCAGGGCGAGCCGGGCGCGCCGGGCGGCCGCGGCCTCTTCCTCCTGAGGGAGGGAGCGCAGCACGGCCGCCGCCGCCACCGCCCAGGGGCGCCCCGAACGGGGGTCGTCCCATCCGCCGGCCCCGGCCAGGGCCGCCGCCGCCGAGAGGAGGTAGACGGGGGCGCCGCTGGTGGCCCAGGCCGTGGCCGCGGCGGCGAAGGCCCGGGCCAGGGGCTCGACGAGCTTGGGATCGATCGGCTCGGCGGGACCGAGGAAGACGGCGAGCGAGCGGCTGCGCAGGGTGGGCAGGAGATCCAGCCGCGAGGGGGTGAGGAGGAAAAAATTGCGCGGCGCCGAGACGTGGGGCTCCTCCAGGGTCTTGAGCAGGGCGTTGGCGGCCTCCCCCGTGAGGCTCTCGGCGCTGGCGATGACGAACACCTGCCCCCGGGCCTCGTAGGGGGAGACCTGGGCGGTGCGCAGCATCTCGCGGGTGGCGTCCACCGAGGTCGAGGCCTTGAGGTCGCGCGCCAGCACCTGGAAGTCGGGATGGAAGGGGGCTGCCTCGTCCTCCCCCGGCCAGACGATGCGCCGGCAGTGCCGGCAGACGCCGCAGGGGCGCTCCGGAGCCGGCGCCTCGCAGAGCAGGGCGCGGGCGAGCTCCAGGGCGGCGCTCCGGCGGGCCTCGGCGCTCCCGCCGTCGAGGATCACCGCCGGATAGAGGCGCCCCTGGCGGGCGGCGGCGAGGGCCGACTCGTAGCTCAATCGTTCTCCTTCCTGGCGGGATCCTCCCCGAAGAGGCGCGCGAGAATCCGGCGCATCCGCTCCTCGGTGGCGGCGACCGGACCCGAGGAGTCGAGGATCTCGAAGCGCGGGTCCCGCTCGGCCGTCTCCAGGAATCCCCGGCGCACGCGGTCATAGAAGGCGAGGTCCTCGGCGTCGAGGCGGTCGGCCTCGCCGCGCCCCTGGCGTCCGGGGGAGTGGCCGCGGGCCCGGGCGGCCTCCCCCGGCAGGTCGAAGAGCAGCGTATGATCGGGCCGCCGTCCCCCGGTGGCCAGCTGGTCCACCTGGTCGATGACGGCGAGCGGCACCCCCCGCCCGTATCCTTGATAGGCTCGCGTCGAGTCGGTGAAGCGGTCGCAGAGGACGTGCTGGCCGGCGCTCAGCGCCGGCTCGATCACCTCCAGCAGGTGCTGGCGCCGGCTGGCGAAGACGAGCAGCAGCTCGACCACGCCGTCGACGGTGCCCCAGCGGGGGTCGAGGAAGATGGCGCGCACGGCGTCGCCCAGCGGCGTCCCCCCCGGCTCCTTGGTGACCAGGTGGGGGATGCCCCGTTGCGCCAGCCATTCGGAGGCGCGCCGGAGGTGGGTCGACTTGCCGCTGCCGTCGAGCCCCTCGAAGGTGAGGAAGAGGGGGCGCATGGGGCGCCAACGTTACCATTCGCGCGGGCCGGCGAAAACCGGGCTACGATAGAGGGGGACGGTACCCCACCCCGCGGGGAGGGCACGGCCGGAGATTTGCATATGCTTTTCCGGCGGTTTTGACCCGTGGTGAGCTCTTAACCTTCAAATTGTGGAGGAGTATTCAATGGCCGAGAAAAAGTCGAGTGGCGCTTCCAAGGCGGGCGCATCCAAGAAGGCGGGCGGCTCCAAGGGCGGGGCGGCCAACAGCGCCTTCATGGCTCCGCTGACGCCGGACGCGGCGCTGGCGGCGGTGGTCGGCAAGGAGCCCCTGCCGCGCACCGAGGTCACCAAGCGGGTGTGGGACTACATCCGCGAGCACAAGCTGCAGGATCCCAACGACAAGCGGACCATCAAGGCTGACGCCAAGCTGAAGGCGGTCTTCGACGGCAAGGATTCGGTCTCGATGTTCGAGCTGACCAAGCTGGTCAATTCCCACCTGAAGAAGGGCTGATTCCGCCCCCGCGGGGCGGCCTTCCCGCGCGGAGGCGCCCCGCGGACGGTTCTCCATGACCCAGATCGCCGCCGGCACCCCCCTGCACTGGGGCGTCTTCTTCCTCCTCATCCTGGGGATGCTGGCGCTCGATCTGGGGGTCTTCAACCGCCGGGAGCACCGGATCGGGCTGCGCGAGGCGCTGTTCTGGAGCGTCGTCTGGACCGCCATCGGCCTGGCGTTCAACCTCTGGATCGCCGTCCGCTTCGGCCACCAGCCGGGGCTGGAGTTCCTCACCGGCTACATCATCGAGCGGGCGCTCAGCTTCGACAACATCTTCGTCTTCGTCATCCTGTTCAACTTTTTCGCGGTGCCGGCGGAGCAGCAGCACCGGGTGCTGTTCTGGGGGATCCTGGGGGCCCTGCTCTCCCGCGGCCTGTTCGTCGCCGTGGGCACGGCGCTGATCTCGCGCTTCGAATGGCTGCTCTTCGTCTTCGGGGCCTTCCTGGTCTACACCGGCTTCAAGATGTTCCGCGGCGAGGAGCCGGAGGTCCACCCGGAGAAGAACCCGGTGGTCCGCCTGTTCCAGCGCTTCGTGCCGCTCACCGGCTCCTACCACGGCAAGCGCTTCCTGGTGCGGGACGATGGCCGCATCAAGGCCACCCCCCTCCTGCTGGTGCTGGTGGTGATCGAGGCCACGGACGTGATCTTCGCGGTCGACTCGATCCCGGCGGTCTTCGGGGTCACCCGCAACACCTTCATCATCTTCACCTCGAACATCTTCGCCATCCTGGGCCTGCGGGCCCTCTACTTCCTGCTCGCCTCGCTGATGGTCAAATTCCGCTTCCTCGGCTACGGCGTCGGCCTGGTGCTGGTGTTCGTGGGCTGCAAGATGCTGGGCCACCAGGTGATCGACATCCCCGCGGAGCTCTCGCTCGGCATCGTGCTGGGGGTCCTGGCGCTGTCGATTCTGGCCTCGCTCCTGCTCCCCGCCCCGCCGGGCCCGGAGGAGGAGGTGGTCCTCCACGATCCGGCCGAAAACGAGGGGGAGGATTTCCAGAGCTCGCCGGCGGGCCGCGAGCTCGAGATCGAGGACTGATTTGCGCCGCCGCGGTCCCGCGAAGTAGGATTCCTTCAGTATTCAACCCCCGGAATGGGAGGCCCATCCATGGTGAAGGTCTTCGTCCCACGGGAGCGGCGCCCGGGAGAAACACGCGTCGCCGCCACACCGGAAACGGTGCGCCGAATGATCAAGCTCGGCCTCGAGGTCGCCGTGGAGCGCGGCGCCGGCGAGGCTTCTCTGTTCCAGAATTCAGAATTCGAGGCGGCGGGGGCGACCCTGCTCGACAACCCCGCCGCCGGCTGGGAGGGCGCCGACGTGGTGCTCAAGGTCACCCCGCCGGACGCCGGCGAGGGGCGGTTGAAGCCCGGCGCCGTGCTGATCGGCTTCCTGGCCCCCTATCGCCACCCCGACATGGTGCGCGCTCTGGCGGCGGGCAACGTCACCTCGCTCGCCCTGGAGCTGGTCCCCCGGGTCACCCGCGCCCAGCCCATGGACGCCCTCTCCTCGCAGGCGTCGATCGCCGGCTACAAGGCCGTGCTCCTCGCCGCCTGGCGGCTGCCCAAGTACTTCCCCCTGCTGATGACGGCCGCCGGCACCATCAAGCCGGCGCGGGTGGTGATCATGGGGGCCGGGGTGGCCGGCCTGCAGGCGATCGCCACCGCCAAGCGGCTGGGCGCCGTGGTCGAGGTGTCGGACATCCGCGCCGCCGTCAAGGAGCAGGTCGAGTCGCTGGGGGGGAAGTTCATCGAGCTCCCCCAGGCCGAGAGCGGCGAGGGGCAGGGGGGGTA
>JAICSG010000972.1 GCA_025937035.1 Thermoanaerobaculia bacterium
CCTCAAAAATCCCCAGCAATCCCCCCTCCGCCTGCAGCTCTTCGACGTCCCCATCCTTCCGCAACACCAGCGGACAAGGATGCCCCGCCCGCGCGAACGACACCCCCAGCGTCTCGCAGTTGATCACCCCGTACAGCGCCGTCGCAAACGTCGCCTGTTCCAGGTGCTGATCGAGCAGCGCCTGGTTCAGCAAATGCATCGTCTCCCCCGGCCGCATCAGCCGATACCGCCCCGTCAAAATCTGCTTCGTCACCAGCGCCCGCTTCATGAACATCGTGAGCAACGCCGCCGGCATCCCGTGGCCCACCGCGTCCGCCACGTAAAACCCGACGTGCCGCTCGTCCAGCCGCACCACGTCGTACAAATCCCCGCTCACATATCCCGCCGGCCGGAACAGCGTGTGAAACCGTACCGCCCCCACCTCCGGCATCGCCTTCGGCAAAAAATCCTGCTGCAGCTTCGCCGCCAGGCGCATCTCCTCGTCGACCCGCTGCATGTAATAGTTGATCGTCTCGTCCCGACGCCGCAGCAGCCGGATCTCCGCGTTCAGCGCGTCGATCTCCTCCTGCAGCTTCGCCACCCGCTCGTCCACCCACCGCGCCGCGTTCTCGGGAGTCAACCCCGGCACGTCCGACAGCGGCCCCTCCGCCGGCGGCGCAACGATCCCCCCCGCCCACTCCTCCGCGGTCCTCAACTGCTTACCAGACCCACCTGCCATGCCAGTTCCTGGAGCGCCCTGCGCCTGCAGACATGAAGAGCCCCACGCCCGATCCGAACTGGACCGCGCATTCACTCTCCCACTCACTCATCGTCGGCTCATACACATCCCTGCTTTAACCCCTTCCCTCACGTATCACTCCTTTGCGCTCGACATAGGCCCTTCCCTCTTCGGTGGCACCGACATTCCTGTCGGTGACGAGCCGCAGGCTCGTACCCCGCCTTTCCTCCCCCATCCCCGCCCCTTATCATCCCCCATCCCGCCGCGACGCCCGATAAACGCCGCGCCGGCGCAACCCTCATGCCCGACACAGACCCACTCCCCCTCGCCCGCTCCGTCATCGACGCCGAAGCCCGCGCCGTCGCCTCCCTCGCCGCCGCCCTCGACGCGCACTTCTCCCGCGCCGCCCGCATGATCCTCGACTGCCCCGCCTCCGTCCTCACCTCCGGAATCGGTAAGGCCGGACACATCGCCCGCAAGCTCGCCGCCACCCTCGCCTCCACCGGCACCCCGTCCCACTACCTCTCCCCCGCCGACGCCGTCCACGGCGACCTCGGCGCCGTCCGCTCCGGCGACATCGTCCTCATCCTCTCCGCCTCCGGCGAGTCCGACGAAATCCTCCGCATGCTCTCGATCCTCAAAAAACTCAACCACCCCGTCATCGCCATCACCTCCACGCGCACCAACTCCCTCGCCCGCGCCGCCGACTGCACCCTCGCCATGGGCAAGATCGACGAAGCCTGCCCCCTCGGCCTCGCCCCCTCCGCCTCTACCACCGCCATGCTCGCGCTCGGCGACGCCCTCGCCCTCTCGGTCATGAAGCTCCGCAACTTCACCCCCGACGACTTCTTCCTCGACCACCCCGCCGGCCAGCTCGGCCGAAAACTCACCCGTGTCCGCGAAGCCATGACCTTCAAAAAAGGCGAAAACCTCCCCCTCTACCACGAGTCCATCACCCTCTCCGACATGCTCCACGCCCGCGCCAAGATCCAACGCCCCCCCGGCGCCGTCCTCCTCCACGACGATTCCGGCCGACTCACCGGCATCTTCACCGACGGCGACCTCCGCCGCCTGATCACCACGGACCCCGCCACCGCCCCCTCCAAAATCCTCCGCACCGTCATGCACAAAAACCCCAAGCGCATCCCCGCCGACTCCCTCGCCTCGGACGCCATGGCCATCATGCGCCCCCTGCGCATCGACGAACTCCCCGTCGTCGACGCCCAGGACCTCCCCATCGGCCTGATCGACATCCAAGACCTCGTCGTCCTCAACATGCTCGACGTCGACCCCGACACCCAATGACCTTCTCCCACACGAACAACTGCCGTCACCCCGTGGCGAGGGCGACCCGCCCTCGCTCCCCTTTCATCCTTCATTCTTCATCCTTCATCCTGATCGCTCTCCTCGCCGCCCTCGCTTCCGCGGCACCTGCGACGCAAGACACCTACCAAAACCCCCTC
>JAICSG010000541.1 GCA_025937035.1 Thermoanaerobaculia bacterium
CCTGTATCGTGGTGCGGCTGCCGATTCCGTGCGAGGGGGTGGTGGCGGCATCGCAAAAGGCCGGGCAGGGGGCCCCCCATCGGGCGATGGGGGGCCGGGAAAGGGCCGCCTCAGTGCTTCGCTTTGAAGGCGTTGTGGTTGATCTCGTCCCGCTGCAGGCCCGTGTTGTTGAGGATCAGATCGGAGAGCTTGTATCTCTCTACTTCCTTGATCTGATCCTTCGTCAGCACGTTCTCGTACCAGAAGCGGTCCGCGGCGCGGAGGTCCTGGATCTGCCGCATGATGACGGCGGTGATGAGGGGACCGGTGTGGCCCTGGCTCGGATGCGCGGCCGTCTCGCAGATGCCGCCCGCGAACAGGTCGATCTGGTCCGTGTTGGCGTAGATCGAGCTCAGGCGGCCCGCCGCCTTGGCGTCGAAGGTATCCGAGAAGTGAGCCGCGGGCGGCAGGCCGAAGCCCACGCGGGCCTGGTTGTAGCTCGGCAGGCCGAGCTCCCGGCCGCGCTCGATGTTGATCGCCGGCAGGTCGAACAGCGTTCCCGCCTCCCCCGGCTCGTCAACGACCAGCGTATTGCGGAGGCCGTCCGCCACGACGCAGTCCAGCTTCTCGTGCGGCTGGCGGATGAACCCGCGCATCAGCGCGTCCAGGTCCGCGGAGGTCTGGAAGATGTTGGGCGACTGGAAGAGGGACTCGCCGAGATCGAGCGAGGGCAGCTGGTTGTGGCCGCCCGGCGAGCCGTAGCGCTGCAGCTCGCGCGGCACCAGGGTGTGGCCGAGGCGGTAGAGCGAGTGCACGAACTCCAGGGCGAGGCGGCCGTTGACCTCCGGCTTGTAGCCGTCGTACGGCGGAACCTTCTCGCCGGTGAGGGCCGGAATGAACTCGTTGACCGTGATCGACTGCATGAGGCTCATCACCCAGCGGCGGCCGAGTTGGAACAGCTGCTCGTCGGTGAGGGTGGGGTTCTGGGCGGCGTACTCAGCCACCTTCCGGTTGTGCTCGCGCACGAACAGGGTGTGCATCATCGTCAGGCCCGGCGTCTCGTTGCAGCGCGGGAAGAAGTCGCCGCAGACGAACAGCGTGGACGGGAACAGCGGCGTCGGCAGCACCGTGGGCACCCGCGGCAGCAGGTTGGTGCCGGGCTCGACGATCAGACGGCCGCCGGAGAATTCCCGCAGCACGCCCGGGGTCGGGCCGCCGGCGCCCGGGCCGGGAAGGGTCTGGCCGTAGCCGTAGACCTGGGAGGTGTCGATCCAGCCGGTCTGGGTGTTGATCGAGAGGCGCGGATTCGGGGCCGGCGCGATGCCGGTGCTGGGATCGTGGACCTGGCGGTTGATGGTGAGGAACGGCCGCAGGACCGGGTCGAAGAACGGATCGTTGGGCGGCACGACCATGTTCATCGGCTCGTCCGGCGCGACGTCGTTCGTGATGCCGAAATCGTGGTCCAGGAACTGTCCGAACTGCCACAGCAGGTTGTTGGTATCCAGCGGATTCAGGACCGGATCCGGGTCCTGGGCGAACACGTGGTTCGAGATGTCGCGCGGGTTCGGCCGGTCCTGCCCCGGGAACTGCGAGAGATCGCCGCCCATATGGTCCAGATAGGTATCCGGCAGGAACCGCTTCTCCGCGTGCCCGGCCTGGTTGGCCGTGGGATCGGCCGGATTGTGGTTGCTGCCGTCGATCGCCGGGATAGCGCTCGGCGGCAACGGCTGGATGGGATCGTGGTTGGATGCGACTACCACGGCGGGGGCCGCGACAACGGTCAATGCAACAGCAACTGCTGCGAAACGAAGCTTCATGCGGTTACCTCCATAAACTGCAACGTGCAACGGATAAAGCTTGACGTGGGCTGGTGGCGGTCTTCGCGCCTTGCCGGCGAGCCTTGAGAGACCCGCCCCAAGGGGCCCTTCGAGAGACACCAAAGCCACGACAAGCTGGTGAGCTACACCTGTTAGGTGCTCATGCCCCCACGAGAGGGGACAAAGCGCGGCTTCCCGGAGTGGATTTCTCGGAGAGGAGGAGAGCGGTGTCAGGTCCGGCCGCGGGTCCGTCCTTGGTGGTGTCTCTGAGCGCGCCTTCCGCTATTATCCCCGGAGCGAATCCGTCCGTCCAGATCCTCGGGGGCCCCGGCAATCCGGTGGATCGGCGGCATCATCTACAGTTGAAGAGTCTCAGGTTGATCTAGGAGGGCACCGATGCGACGGCTCCTGTTTCCGATCGTCTTTCTCTGCGGCGTCACCGCCGCGCTCGCCCAGGGTCCGGGCGGCGATCCTTTTTCCAAGCTGCGGTTCCTGGTGGGGGATTGGGTCGCGGAAGGCTCCGCCCCGTCGGGCACCGGCCATTTCGAGTTCACGTCCGACGTCCAGGGCAAGGTCCTGATCCGCCACAACCACGCGGACATCCCCGCCGCCAAGCCGAGGCCCGCCGTCACCCACGACGACATCATGCTCATCTACAACGATGGGGGGGTGCGGGCGACCTACGTCGACAGCGAGGGGCACGTGATCCACTACACGCTGGTGCCCGGGGCTCCGGGCACGGCGACCTTCGTCTCCGAGGCCGCTCACGGCACGCCCCGGTTCCGGCTCTCCTACCAGAAGCTGCCGGACGGCCGGCTGGGCGGCAAATTCGAGCTCGCCCAACCGGACAAGCCGGAGGACTTCAAGACCTACCTGGAGTGGACGGCGAAGCGGAAGCCCTGAGCGGAGCCGGCTCCGGCCTCACTCCGGCTCCATCATCACCTCGTCGACATAGCACCAGATCCAGTCCTCCCCCGGCTCGAGCGACTGGATCAGGGGGTGGCTCTCGGCGTGGAAGTGCTTGGTCGCGTGGCGGTTCTTCGACGAGTCGCAGCAGCCCACGTGGCCGCAGGTCAGGCAGAGCCGGAGATGGACCCAGGTGTCGCCCATCTTCAGGCACTCCTCACAGCCGCGGGTGTGCGGTTTGACGTCGTGAATCTGATCCAGGTGAGTACACGGGACTGTCGACATCGCTCGCCCTCCTCCTCCGTCCGGGCCCCGGGAGCGGGACCGGAGAGCTTCAGAGTACACGAAGCGTCAAGCCCCGGTGCCGCCCGGGGATGAATCCCCGGGCTACGTCTCAACCGAAAAGCCGGGTGAACCCGGCTCCCCTCACCGGAAAGCCTGGAGCCGGCTTTAGCCGGCTTTTCGTTTGCCTCGTAGCCCGGGCATTCATGCCCGGGCGGACCGGCGACGCCCAACCCCGCCGCAGTAGAATCCCGCCCATGAAGATCACCAAGCACCTCCACTCCTGCCTCGTTTTCGAGCAGGACGGCCACAAGCTCCTCTTCGACCCCGGCCTCTTCACCTTCCTGGAAGGCCGCGTGCAGCCGGACCAATTCGCGGACGTGGATACGATCGTGATCACCCACGAGCACGTCGACCATCTGCACGTGAAGGCGCTGAAGGAGATCCTGGCGCTGAGCCAGGCTCGGCTGATCTCGAACCGCGGCGTGGCGGCCGTCCTGCGTCCGGAGGGGATCGAGGTGGAGCTCCACGAGGAGGGGACGCTGGAGGCCGGTCCCTTCACCCTGAAAGCCCTGGAGACCGCGCACCAGCCGATCCTGATCCCGGGGCCGGTCCACACCTCCTACCTGATCGACGACCGCGTGCTGAACCTGGGAGACTCCTTCGACGCCAAGCTCCTCACCTGGAAAGGCATCGACACCCTCATCCTCCCCATCACGGCCCCCTTCCTGACCGAGGTCGAAGCCGTGTCCTTCGCCCGCCGCATGGAGCCCAAACAGGTCCTGCCCGTCCACGACGGCTACGTCAAGGACTTCTTCGCCAAGAGCCGGCAGGAAGCCTACGAGGGGGCTCTGAAGAATTTCGAGATCCGGTTCCACAGGCTGGCGGAGGTGGGGGCG
>JAICSG010000592.1 GCA_025937035.1 Thermoanaerobaculia bacterium
ACAGGTTCTTGAGGGCGTCGACGCCCTGTACCACCTTGTCCTCGGAGAGCGGCTGGGCTTCCCCCTGGGGGATGGCCCGCCGCAGGTCGTCCCGGCTCAGGCCCAGCTTGCCGGTGATCCGGACCTCCGACACCTGCACCACGGCGCGGAAGACGATCACCGCCACGACTCCGCCCCGCTCCGGATCCTCGCGCGTGTAGAGCTCGGTCTCGGCCGCGGTGCCGCTCGCCTGGAGGTTGCGCAGGGTGTGGCGGATCCGCTCCTCGGTGAGGGGCTCGCCCACCTCGGCCTCGATCAGGCTGGCGAAATCCTGCGATTTCGGGAGCGGGGCGTCGCTGCGGATCTCGATCTCGGTGACCTTGGGCCCGGAGTCCTCCCCCGGCTCCGGCGCGAATTGCGGGGCGGGCGGGGAGGGGGATGCCGGAGCGGCAGGCGCCACCTCCTGGGCGTGGAGCGGAGCGCCCGCCAGCAGGCCCATCAGGGAGACGATCGCGAGCCGGGAGGCCATGCTCAGAACCGCCGCTGCCACTGCGCGTCGATGGCGTAGGTGCCGTCCCCCACCTGGGTGAGCACCAGGGTGAGGTTCTTGCGCACCTGCCACTCGACCTGGACGATGTACTGCTGGCCCGTGGTCGGCAAGGTCGAATAGGTGATGAAGATGTCCTTGGACAGCCGCTTGCCCACGGTGATGCCGATGCCGGAGGCGGGCTGCCCCGCCTGGACCACCGGGTCGATGCGGAAGCGGTCGAAGCGGAAGAGGGTGCCGACCCGCTTGGAGAAGGCCCCGGCGGCCTGGCCGACGAGGAACTGGCGCGCGAGCTGGCCGGGCAGGGCCTGCTGCTCCGTGGTGGTGGTCGGCGGGGCGAAGGGGCTCTCGTTGGGGCGCTGGCTGCCCGCGATGAGCGAGAAGATCTCCAGGTCGGCCAGGTTGGCGTCGGAGGCCAGGTGGATGTCCGGGTGGTCCAGGGTGCCGCCCAGGGTCAGGGTGATGTTGAACCCCTGGACCTCGGTGGTCGCCACCAGGTCGATCACCGGGTCGATCCGCTCCGGGTTGCTGAACCGGAGGTCCCCCCGCTGCACCTGGTACTGGTTGTCGTTGTAGAGCAGGGTGCCGCCGCTGTCGATGACCACGTCGCCGAAGACGACGGGCCGGGCCAGGGTGCCGCGGACGCTCAGGCGGACGTCCCCCTGCAGGTTGGCGACGTTGTTGCGCACGCGCAGGGCGTTCTGTCCGACGATCGAAATGTTGAGCTGGGTGGTGGTCTGGAAGGTGTCGGTGGCCGCCAGCTCCAGCCGCTGGCGCTGGAAGAGCCCCTGGATCAGCTCGAGCAGGTCGACGTTGATGTCCTGCACGTAGAGCGACCGCTCGAGGGTCACGGTCCCCTCGATCCGCAGCCCGGCGGGGTCGTAGATCAGCGACAGCCGGGCGTTGCCGCGGTTGTTGAGGAACTCGGGGAAGCGCGCGCTGACGTCGCGGGCGTCGGCGGTAATCTGGTAGGAGAGCCCCCGGCCGGCCCGCGGCAGGTCCACGCCTCCGGAGAAGACCAGAGTGCCGTTGTTGCCCATTCTGGCCCGCACGCCGTCGATCGAGATCCGGTTCTCGTCGAAGGAGAGGAAGCCGTTGATGCTGTCGATCGACTGCGCCAGCTCCGGCACGATCAGCTTTCCCCCCCGGATCTCCCCCTCGCCGCGCAGGATGGGGTTGCCCAGGGTGCCGCGCACGGTGCCCAGGAGGTCGGCGGTCCCCTCCACCCGGTACTCCGGCGGCAGCACGAGCCCCAGCCAGGTGGCCGCCAGGGTGCTCTGGAAACCCAGCTTGATCGGCACGTCCTTGGCGAAGCCCACCGTGCCGTGGACGGCCAGCTCGTTCGCGGTGCCGGGCTCGGCCAGGTAGAAGGACTGGATGGTGGCGCTCTCTGGGGTGAGGTCCACCACCACGGGCTCGTGGCTGGCGATCGTCCGCCCCTGATACTGGAGCCGCAGGTCGGCCAGCCGGACGCCGGCGCGGAAGGTGCCGGCGCCGAAGTCGGCCGCCAGGGTGGTGGTGCCCAGGAAGGAGCCGTTGAAGTCGGGCAGGGGCTGGGGCGAGAGGGCCCGGGCCAGGGCGCCGAGCTGGTCGCTGCGCAGGTCGATGGCCACCTCGGCCCCCCGGCGGTCGAGCCGGCCGTTCCCCTGGAAGGAGGCGAGCCCGAGGAGCGAGCCGCGCACGTCCACCCGCTGGCCGTCCCAGGTGGCCACGGCGGTGGTCTCCTGCTGGCCGAGAGGACGGCCCTGGATCGCCAGGTCCCGCCCGCGGACCGATACGGTCGCCTGGGGCTGGTCGAGAGTGCCCGAGGCCGCCGCCTCCACGCTCATCGTGCCGGTGAGATCGCCCCCCAGGAGGCGCCGGAACGGCTCGGCGTCCAGCGAGAGGGAGGGCGCCAGCAGGGCGAGATTCATGCCGCCGGTCGGCTGGTCGAAGCTGCCATGGGCGAAGACGGTGCCCGCCGGGGTCTCCGCCCGCCCCTCCTCGATGGTGATGTGGCCGCCGTCGAAGGCCCCCACGGCGCGCACCTTGCCCACGGGATAGCCGTAGGCCGTGACGTTCACCGCCGTGGCGTCGACCCGGCCGGTCAGCCGGTCGGGGAAGCCCGAGAGGTCGACGCTCCCGGAGAGCTCGCCCGCGAATTGCTTCGTCAGCTCCGGGCCCAGGAGGTAGGCGAGCCCGGAGGCCTGCCACTGCGCCGCCTCGATCGCCAGGTTGAGCGGCTGGGAGGCGGTCTTCCGTCCCGTCTCCGGCAGGGGGACGCGGCCGGTCACCAGCAGGGCGCCGCCATTGTGGGCCAGATCGAGACGCAGGTTGTCGAGCGCCCGGGGGGTCAGGGTGAGGGCGCCGCGGACGGTGTCCGCCGCCGTGATCGGCGCCACCACGTTCTGGAGATCGAGCATGAGCTGCAGCACGTACTCCTTGCGGGCGAATTGGAAGGTCCCCTGGGCCGTGCCGTGCCCGGCCGTGGGGAGCCAGAAGGCGGGCGGCTCCCCGCGTTTCGGGGGGCCGAGGAGCACGGGCCCCAGGGGGCCCACGTCGCTGCTGGCCAGCCGGAAGTCGAACTGCCCGGTGCCGCGCTGGAGGTCGTAGGTGAAGCCGGAGGAGGTGACGTCCTGCCCCGGCATCGTCAGGTGGAGATCGCGGCCGGAGATCACCCCGCGGTCGAGGGTGATCGGCAGATCCCCCATGACCGGCAGCCCGGTCTCGCTGGTCCCCCGCACGTGGAGGTTGCCCTTGCCGCTGCCGGCCAGCACCCGCTCGGTGTTGAAGCGGTACTCGAAGGTGCCGCCGGTCCGGCCGGAGATCCCGCCCACCACGGGCAGCTCCTCGCCCGGAAACTGGTCGGCCAGGAGCTTGTGGATCGACAGGTCGGCCAGCTTCAGATCGAGCGCCACCGGCACGCCCGGCCCCTTCTGGGTGGTGTCGACCGAGATCAGCCCCTTGAAGGAGCCGTCCGCGTAGCGGGCCCTTTCGACCCCCACGTCCACGCCGTCCGGGCCGCCGGTGAAGGAGGCGCGGATGTCCTGAATCACCCGGCCGTACGCGGCGAAGCGCGGCGCGGTGGCGGTCCCCCGGTAGCTCCACCCCGCGGAGGTCCAGAGGAAGCG
>JAICSG010000222.1 GCA_025937035.1 Thermoanaerobaculia bacterium
ACCACCACCCCCAGCCCCTGGCGCGCCACCCAGAAATCCTGCGCGCTCCGCGTGCGGCGCAGCGCCCAGACCCCCAGCCCCAGGCAGGCGGCGAAATAGACCAGCGTCGAGACGACGATCAGCGGGCGGCCGAGGAGAGGCATCATTTGTCCCCCTGGCAGGCCCCTCCGGAACGGCGCAAGCGCCGCATCCGGTCGAGATCCTCCTCGCGGACCCCGAGCCGGCCGAAGGAGAGGGCATAGAGCAGGCCGAGCCCCAGCAGGGGGACGGGGACGAGGACGAAGATCATCAGCGCCGTGGCGAGCGGCAGGCCGGCCACGTCCGGCCCCCCCGCGGGCAAGGTCAGGACGGCGGCCAGCCCTCCGGCCAGCAGCAGCCAGAGCAACGCCAGGGGCAGGCACAGGGGCCCGAGCCGGCCCCGCTGCGCCGCCCCGAGGGCGATCAGGGCCACGGGGAAGGTGGCGCCGCCGAAGGCCGCCAGCCAGGGCGCCAGGGGGACTCCCAGGAAGGCGGCGAGCGACGCCAGGGTGGCGAGCGCCAGCAGGGCGAGGGCGGACGGTCGGGCCAAGGGATGAGATCCTCCGGGGACCCGCGCATTCTATCCGCTATGATCCCCCTCATGCCGCACCCTCAGATCCAGATCCTCGTCTGCCTGAACGAGCGCCCGCCGGGGAGCGCCAAGCCGAGCTGCGCCCCCCGGGGGTCCCTGGAGGTCTACCACCGTTTCAAGGACCGGGTGAAGGAGCTCGGGATCCGCGACCGCGTCATGGTCACCCGCACCGGCTGCCTCAAGCACTGCAGCCAGGGGATCACCGTCGCCGTCTGGCCGTTCAACCTCTGGTATCGCGGCGTGACGGTGGACGACGTCGAGGAGATCCTCCAGCGCACCGTGCTGGAGGACGGCCGCGAGGTCGAGCGGCTGCGGATGCCGGACATCCCCTGGGAGTAGGCCTTACATCTTGAGCGCGCTCACCATCTCCTGAATCCGGGCCGTCGTCAGCCTCTTCACCTCCCGGGGGGACATCCCGAGCTCCTTGCGGAAGGCGGCCGTGAAGTGGCTGTGGCTGGAGAAACCGAGGCTGGCCGCCAGCTCGCTCAGATCGGTCTTCCCCTCGGCGATCGGCTCCAGCGCCTCCCGCAGCCGCAGCCGGTTCAGGTAGCTGTGGAGCGGCACCCCGGTCTCTTCCCGGAACAGCCGGCAGAGGTGATAGGGGGAGACGTAGAGCGACCGGGCGATGTCGTCCAGTTGCAGCCGCTCGCGGAAACGCTGCTGCAGCAAGGCCTTGGCATCCTCGGTGTAGCTGCGGCGGGCGCGCGGGGACGGCTCCCGGCGGACGGCGGAGCCCGCCGTGTCTTGAGCGTCCCCCGCGAGCACCTCTCGCAGCACCTTGAGGGCGGCCTCCTCGACCGCCATCGTCTCCCGCGGCGCCCCGTCCCGCAGGCTGCGCACCAGCAGGCGCTGGAGCAGTTGGGCCCGGAAGAGCCCATGGACGTGGACCTTCGGGAACCGCTCTTGCGGGCCCAGGAGGCCGAGCAACAGCTCCCGCTGGATCACGATGGAGCTCCCATGGTCGTGGCATCCGAAGGGGTGCTCGGACCGGAAGGGCTCCCCCGGGTTGTGGAGCAGGACCGAGGTGGCGTCGATCACGGCCGACCGGCCGCGGGCGTGAAGGACGAAGGCGCCCGAGTGGACGAAGCTGGCGACGTGCCAGGGGTGCCGGCGCTCCCCGGACAGCTCCCGTTTGCCGTGGGAGCAGTCCCAGAGGGTGATGCCGAGCCGGGCGCTCTTGAACAGCCAGTGGGCATTGGCTTCGAGGGTGGGCTCCATGCAGTCGCTCATGGCTTCCACGGTAGAGCCGCCCGGCAGGGGGGTCCATGAGCGGAGGATGAGCCCTCCCTGAGCCGGCGCTGAGCGGGCGGGAAGCAGTAAACTGAAGGGCTGGAGGAACGTAGAAGAGATATGGCCGCGCGGCTTTTCTTTGACGGCTTCGAGCTCCGGCTCGACAGCGGCGAGCTCCTCCGGGACGGCTCGCCGGTGACGACGCTCCAGCCCCAACCGGCCCGGGTCCTGGAGCTCCTCGCCAGCCGGTCCGGCGAGGTGGTGGGCCGGGAGGAGATCCGCCAGCTCGTCTGGGGGGAGTCGTTCGTCGACTTCGACGCCAGCCTCAACTTCTGCGTCAAGCAGATCCGCCGGGCCCTGGGGGACTCCGCCACCTCCCCCCGCTACCTCGAGACCCTCCCCCGGCGGGGGTACCGCTTCCTGCGGCCGGTCCGCGTCGAGGCGGGGACCAATGGGAACGGCATCCCCGTGCCGGAGCCTCTGCCGGCGGGGGCTCCTTCACCGTCGCCTCCCCAGAGGAGATGGCCCCTGCTGACGGGGGTCTCGGTCACGCTCGCGGCTCTCCTCCTGCTAGTCTTCCTGATCGCGAGCCGTTTCCCCTCCGCCACCCAGAGCCCGCGCCTCGCCGTGTTCCCCCTGACGTGCCGCGAAGCGGGCCCCGCCGGCCGGCAGGTCTGTGGAGGGGTGACCGAGGCGCTCACCGCCGAGCTGACCCGGCAGCTCCCTCACGAGGTCGAGGTGATCGCTCCGACGTCCGTCCTGGCCTATCAGGGGAGCCACAAGAGCCCGAGAGAGATCGGAGAGGAGCTCGGCGCCACCTATCTGCTCACGGGAGAGGTCGCCCCCTCGGGCGGTCATCTCCGGATCGACGCGCGGCTCACCACGGCCGCCGGAAAGGCCCTCTGGCACCAGGAGGGCCCGGCGATAGAGATGGCCGAGGCCCCTCTCGTCTATGGAGAGCTCGTCCGCGGCGTGGCCGGCGCGCTGCAGCTCCCCCCTCCGGCCGTCACGGGGCCGGCGGCCAGACCTCGAAAAGAGGCCTATGAGGCCTACCTGCGAGGGATCTACCTCGCGAGGCAGAGGAAATTCGACGAGGCCGTCGCGAGCCTTCAGGAGGCGGCCCTGCTCGACGACCATTTCGCGCGCGCCTATGCCGAGCTCAGCCTCGCGCGGGTGGCGCGGGGGCGGCCTCCCCAGGAGGACGGCCCCGCCAGCCTGGCCGCCGCCCGGAAGGCCCTGGAGCTCGATCCCCAGCTCGCCGAGGGTCATCTCGCTCTGGGGGACGTGCTCTTCAAGGACCGTCTCGACTGGCAACGCGCCGGCGCCGAGTACCGGCGGGCGGTGGCCCTGGCTCCGGGCGATGCCGAGACCCACTACGCCTATGCCACCTATCTGACCTCTCTGGGACGGCACGACGAAGCCATCGCCGCCATCGAACGGGCCCGCGAGCTCGACCCCGCCTCGATGGCCGTCGCCTCCGACTATGCCTGGTTCCTCTATATCGCCCGCCGCTACGACGAAGCGATCCGGCAGGCCCGCGAGACCCTCAAGCTCCTGGACATGACCCAAAGGCCCCTGCCCGCGGTCGCCCAGTACGGCCGCTCCTGGGCCTATTGGGTCCTGGTCCACGGCTCGCTGGACAAGGGGGACGAGCAGACGGCCGTGGAGACGATCCGGGAGCGGATGCGGGATCTTGGAGAAAAGGCCGCCGCGGAACGGCTGCGATCGTTGCCCGAGATCCTGAGCTGGCGGGTGCGGTACGTCGCCAGGCAAGCCCCGGAGAATTCCTATGCCCTGGCCGCCGTCAACGCGACCGCGGGACGGACCGACGAGGCGCTCGGGTATCTGGAGCGGCTGTGCCGGAACGGGGGCGAAGGGCCCATGCTCAACTTCGTCCCCGTGGAGCCGGTCTTCGACCCCCTCCATCGGGACCCCCGCTTCGCGCGGATCGTCGACTGCTCGGGCCTGCCCCAGGACGCTCCCGCGCGCCGGCAGTTGGCGAAAGGACCGTGATCCCGGACCGCCCTACCCCAGCACCGGCAGCAGCGCCGACGAGACCAGATCCCGGTTCTGCGGGGTCAGGGAGTGGCGGTACTTCCGCGCCATCTCGGCCGTATCCGCGCGGGTGACGATCCGCTCGTAGAGGTTCGTCCGCTGCTTCGGGATGTAGCCGGCCGAGGAGATCAGGTGCTCCATCTCGTCCTGGCTCATCCGGTAGGAGGTGCCGGCCGAGGCCACCACGTTCTCCTCGATCATGATCGAGCCCATGTCGTCCGCCCCGAAGGCGAGGGCGGCCTGGCCGATCTTCTTCCCCTGGGTGACCCAGCTCGTCTGGAAATGGACGATGTTGTCGAGGAACAGCCGCGAGACGGCGAGCGTCCGCAGGTACTCCTCGGCGTAGGTCTCGGGGACGTCCGGCATGTCGGTATGGTCGTGCTGGAAGGTCCAGGAGATGAAGGCGGTGAAGCCGCCGGTCTCGTCCTGGAGGTCGCGCACCCGCTGGAAGTGCTCGACGCGGGCGGTGAGCGGCTCGCCCATGCCGTACATCATGGTCGCCGAGGTGCGCAGGCCGTTGCGGTGGGCCTGCCGCATGACGTCGATCCACTCCTCGGCCGTGCACTTCGGATAGGCCAGCACCTCCTTGCGGGTGGGGTCCGAGAGGATCTCGGCGCCACCGCCGGGGATCGACATCAGCCCCGCCGCCTTGAGGCGGGCGATGACGTCGTAGAAGCTCATCCGCTCCTTGCGGGCGATGAACTTGACCTCCGGCGGCGAGAAGGCGTGGAGATGGCAGGCCGGGTAGTTGGAGCGCAGATAGCGGAGCAGGTCCTCGTAAAAGGAGAGCGGCAGGTCGGGATGCACCCCCCCCTGCATGAGGATGCCCGTACCGTTGAGCGCCAGCGTCTCCTCCACCTTGCGGCCGATCTCCTCGAACGGCAGCAGGTACCCCTCGGGGTCCCCCGGCACTCGGTAGAAGGCGCAGAAGCGGCACTTGTAGACGCAGACGTTGGTGTAGTTGATGTTGCGGTCGACGTTGTAGGTGGCGACCTTGGGGTCGTTGAAGCGGTTCCGCACCTCGTGGGCGGCCATCCCGAGGTCGAGCAGGTCGCCTTCGCGGAGCAGGGTATGGGCATCGCCGGCCGAGATGCGGCGGCCGGCCACGGCGTCGTCGAGGATCTGGTGGACGGGGCGTCCGGAGGGCTCGAGATTCATAGCACGTCTACTCTACCGTATCCTGTCTCCGGAATGATGGGGGAACCGGAGGAGCTGAGGGTGCTGGTGGTGAGCGACGATCCCCTGGCGCGGACGGGGCTGGCGCTGCTGCTCCGGGAGCGCGAGGGGCTGATCCTGGCGGGCCAGGTCGGGGTGGACGACGACTGGCCGGAGCCCGGTCCGGACGCCATCCTCTGGGACCTGGGGCTCGGCCTGCGCTCGGGCTTGGAAAGGCTGCGTGGTCTGGGACCGTCGGCGCCGCCGGCCGTGGCCATCGTGGCCGACGAATTGGATGCCCGCGAGGCCCTGGACGCCGGAGCCCGCGCGGCCCTCCCCCGTACCGCGGACGGCGACCGTCTGGCCGCCGCCCTCCGCGCCGCCGTCCAGGGGCTGGTCGTGCTCGACGAATCCTTCGTGCCGGCCCTCCTCCGCGACGCACCTCCTCCGGCTCCGGACCTCGTCGAGAGCCTCACCCCCCGGGAGATCGAGGTGCTCCAGCTCCTCAGCCAGGGGCTCCCCAACAAGGGGATCGCCCAGCGGCTGGGCATCAGCGATCACACGGTCAAGCTCCACGTCAGCGCCATCCTGGGCAAGCTCGGCGTCCAGAGCCGGGGCGAGGCGATCGTCCAGGCGGTAAGGCTAGGTCTGGTCACCCTCTGACCTCCCCGAAGGTCTAGCCCTCCCCTGGCCATCCGGGCGATGCGGGGCTCTCCTGCCGAGGCCTACTCTGCGTCCATGAGCAAAGGAGAGCCCATGAACGATTTCGCCTGGCAGTTTTCCGAGAGTCTCGCCGGTGCCGTGGACAAGGCGTCCGCCGGTGTGGTGCGCATTCATGGCAGGAGGCGGCGGCCGTCGAGCGCCGTGGTCTGGTCGAGCGGCGTGCTGGTGACCACTCACCACGTCCTGGAGTGGGAGGAGGACATCGAGGTCGGCCTCCCCGACGGCAACACCACCACGGCCTCGGTGGTGGGCCGGGACCCTTCGACCGACCTCGCGGCGCTGCGGGTGTCCGGGACCACCCCGGAGCCGCCCGAGTGGGGGGACGCCTCGGAGGTGAGGGCCGGCCATCTGGTGATGTCCCTGAGCCGGCCCGGCCGGAAGATCTGGGCGAGCCTGGGGCTGGTGGGCTCCGTGGGTGACTCCTGGCGCACCCCCCTGGGCGGCCGGATCGACTCCGAGATCCAGACCGACCTCGGCATCCACACCGGCTTCTCCGGCAGCGCCCTGGTCGACATGCGGGGACGGGTGATCGGCGTCAACACCGCCGGCATCTACCGGGCCACGGCCAGCGTCCTCCCCACGGCCACTGTGCGGCGGGTGATGGACGCCCTTCTCTCGCACGGCCAGGTGCGGCGCGGCTACCTGGGGATCGGCACCCAGCCCGTCCGTCTCCCCCGCGACCTCGCCGAGCGGCTGGGGCAGCCGAGCGGCCTGCTGATCATCTCGGTCGAGCCGGACAGCCCGGCCGGCCAGGGGGGGCTAGTCTTGGGCGACACCATCCTCGCCTTCGAGGGCACCCCGCTCCGGCATCCCGGCGAGCTGATGCCCCTCCTCGACGAGGAGACGATCGGCAGGGAGGCCGCGCTGAGCATCCTAAGGGCGGGCGAGGTGCGGGAGCTCAAGATCACGGTGGGAGCTCGCAACGGGAAGAAGGAGCGTTAGTTTCCGGGGGGTCAGGCCTTGTC
>JAICSG010000474.1 GCA_025937035.1 Thermoanaerobaculia bacterium
AGACGCCGTAGGCCTGGCTCTCGGCCAGGAGATCGTCGTCCGGGTCCGGCCGCACGCCCTTGCCCTTCGCGGCGGCCGCCTTCCTCACCAGCAGCGGCATCTCCGGGGTGGCACCGAACGGGGGGCCGTCCCCCGCCCCCTCCGCCACCCGGAAGCCGTCCACGGCCTCGAGGATGAAACGCTCGGAGTGGTAGAGGGGGGTGGAGGAGCGGAGATCGGGTCCGAGCTCGGCGAGGCGGCCGGCCAGCGAGAGGAGGAAGCGCTGGGAGTCCGGCATGCGGTCGCGGACCAGCACCCTCTGGAGCAGCCTCACCTCGCAGAAGACGAGCGGCAGGAAGAAGCAGGCGAGGAGGACCGCCCCCCGCCGCTCCGGGGAGACCCGTCGCAGCACGGCCAGCAGGGAGCCGGCGGCCATCATGGCGAGCGCCGGGTAGACCGGGTCCAGATACCAATGGTGATGGGTCCGCGCGATCGAGAAGAGGATTACCGGCACCACGATCCACAGGGCGAGCAGCGGCGCCCTCCGGAGCCCGCGGCGCCCCAGGACGGCCCGCAGCCGTCCCCAGCCGCCCCAGCCGGTAACGCCGGCCGTGAAGAGGCCGCCGAGGATCAGCAGCGGCCAGGGGGCGAAGCGGTCGAACAGCGACACCAGGTAGCTCAGGGGGTAGGACCGCCCCTTGTCGATCTCCCGCATGGAGCGGGCGAGCAGGTCCTCCCCCACCATCCGTTGCAGGAAGTACGGGGAGCCGTCGGCCTGCCAACGGGCCAGGGCCCAGGACCCGGCCACCGCCAGGAACAGGCCCGCCCCCGCCAGGCAGGCGGCGGGCCGGAGCCGGCGCCAGGAGCCGGTCCAGACGAGATAGAGGACCGCCACGAGGAGGATCGGCAGGATGGCGAAGCTCTTGAGCAGGAACCCCGCCGCGAGCAGCGCCGAGAAGCCGATCAGGCAGGCGGGCTCCTCCAGGCGCGGGATCAGAGAGACCGCGAGAACCAGCAGGAAGGTGAGCGCCGAGTCGAGGTCCCCGCTGCGCGCGCCGTGATGGCTGAAGAAGCCGAAGGTGGTGGCCAGGATCAGCCCGGCCGCCAGGGCCGCCCGCCGGTTGAGGTAGCGCCGGCAGAGGGCCATGGTGAGCGCCACGGTGCCGAGGGCGAAAAGCGCCGCCGGCAGACGCAGGGTGAACGGCGAGACGCCGAAGAGATAGAAGGAGAGGGCGATCAGCCAGTAGCCCAGCGGCGGCTTCAGGTTCCAGTACTCGGGCATGCCGGTGTAGGTGGTGACCACGAGCGAGTGGCTCCGCACCATCTCATAGGCCGAGACCCCGTAGCGCGCCTCGTCGGAGTCGTCGATCCGGGTCTCGTTCAGCCCCACGAAGACGTTGAAGGAGGCGAAGAGCAGCACCAGCATCGCGCAGAGCGCGTACTGCCGGACGGCCAGGCGGCCGAGCCAGGCGGCGAAGCCGGCCTCCCCGGAGCAGGTCCGGGAGGCGGACGGACGGATATCGGCGAGGGTCATCAGAGGCCTGCGCCCGGCCCCGAGGGGAGGGCGACTTCTTAACATCCCTTACAGTTTCTTTACATGATACCTCAGATTGGGGAAGGATGGGAGCCCACCGGTCCGCCCGGGCATCAATGCCCGGGCTACCCCGGAGACGAAAAGCCGGCTGAAGCCGGCTCCGAAGTTGGATCTACCTCGGGAGCCGGCTTCAGCCGGCTTTTTGTGTGAATCGTAGCCCGGGGATTGATCCCCGGGCGGCCCTTCACCCTAACGCCGCCTTGTACTTCCCATGCCGCTCGATGTACGCCCGCACGAACCAGCAGGAGGGGATCACCTTGTAGCCTCGCGCGATCACGTCGTCCAGGGCGTGGCGGACGAGGTCGTCGGCGATCCCCCGGCCGCGCAGCTCGGGCGGGACGTAGGTGTGGAAGAAGTTGAGCTTCCCCTCGCCGGCCGGGCCGTACTCGCAGACCGCCTCCCGGCCGTCGATCACGGCATAGTACTTGCCTTCCGATTCGTCATGCTGTACGTCGAGAGCCATCGTCTTCCTCCTCACCCTTCCCCGGCTTCAAGCGGTATGCCAGTCTATTTGAAAGATTGCATTTTATCTCCGGACGGTTTATTCTAGAAGATCTGCGCCCCCGCTGGCGGGCTTTCAAAACCAAGGACGGCTCATCATGGAGTGCTCGTACTTCGGCTCGGCCTCGGGATCGGTGGGAACGTTCCACCGGCCCAACGGATCTCTGATCTACTCCCCCGGGCCCTCCGACCGGGAGAAGGGGCTGCCCCCTCGGCGCTCCGTCCTCCTCCTCGACGACGACCCTTCGGTGCGGCGGGATCTCGGAGAGCTGTTCCGGCTGGCCGGGTACGCGGTGCGGTCGTTCTCGACGGCCCGGGAGCTGCTGGGCTACCGGCGTCCCGAGGGGCCCGCCTGCCTGGTGCTCGACGTCATGCTGCCGGACGCCAACGGCCTCGACCTCCAGCAGCACCTCGCAAAGACCGATCCGGATCTGCCCGTGGTCCTCATCACCGGCCACATGGACGACGCCCTGCGCGAGCGCGCCCTGGGCTCCGGCGCCTTCGCCTTCCTCGCCAAGCCTCTGGAATGGTCTGCCCTGCGGCGGGAGATCCAGCAGGCGTTCGCGTGGATCTCGTGAGAAAGGCCCGGCGGCGGACCGCCGGGCCGTAGAGGGAAGACTTACAGCCGCCAGGAAAGCCCGGCCGCGACCTCCCGGCCGCCGAGGTTGAGCTTGCCGAACCCCTCGAAGTCGTCCTTGAGATCGTCGTCGACCCGGGTCCAGCGCCCCTCGGCGAAGATCGAGACCCGGCGGGTGATCGGCGCCTGCAGACCCACCAGCCCGTAATAGCCGAAGGCGGTGCCGCTCGAGCTCAGGTGCGAGTGGAAGATCGGGAGGTTGGAATTCCCGAGGTCGATGAAGTCCCCGCGCTCCTGCAGCCGCCAGGGGTAGATGCCTCCCCCCACCGCGATGTAGGGCTGGATCGCCGCCCGCCGGGGGAGAAGGTAGAAGTGGAGCCCGACCGTGGCCGAGGCGATGTCCAGCGTCGTGTCGTGCCGGATGCGCTGGTTGAAGTTGTCCTCGAAGTTGCGGTAGGAGTTGGTGGTGGCCCCCTCGTACCAGGAGCCGGAGAAGATGACGCTCAACTGGTCGTGGACCGGGAGCAGGTAGTCGATGCCGAAGCTGACGTCCTCGAAATCGCTGGGGTCGGAGTTGGTGAAGTCGTTCCGGATGCTCCGCCAGTAGTCCGAGCTGCCGTCGGGGCGGAAGGAGCCGAGGTGGATACGGAATTCTCCATCCTCATGGTAGTCGTCGTAGTTGTACCGGCGATACCGCTGAGCGGAAGCTGGCAGGGCGAGGACGAGCAGCCCCGCGAGGCCGATCATCACGCGAGCTCTTTTGGAAATCATCGTTACTCTCCTTTGGGTAAAGCACAACATCAGCGACTTGCCGAGCAACCGGGATGCCAGGCGCCCGCCCGGCCGGGCACCCCCATCCCAAGTATCTCTCTTTGAGGGAGTTACGAAAAAGGGGACCGATTCGTTGCACGGCGGCCCCGCCGCCCTCTCCAGAGGACGGGGAGAGGCCCGGCGCGAGGACACCGGACAGGGGTGTACGATTCTCCAGCCACTCCGCCTCCGGTCCGGCAAGCCCCTTTGAAATCATTGGTTTCCGCTCTGGATCGGGAGAGGGAATTTTTCCTGGCCTGCCGCTTGCTCTCAACCTTGGACCGGACCAGAATGGTTTCGCAGTCCGGACCTGCCAAAGGAGAAAGAACCATGCTTCGAATCATGCGGATGACGGCCGCCGCCCTCATCGCGCTCTGGGGTCTCGGGCAAGCCGCCGTGGCCCAGGAGGCGCCTCAGAACCCGCAGGCTCCGTTCACGGGCAAGGTGAACGTCAACGAGGTCCTGCTCGACGTCCTGGTCACGGACGCCCGCGGGAACGTGATCATCGGCCTGGACAAGAACGACTTCGTGGTCAAGGAAAACGGCAAGCCCGTCGACCTGACCGGCGTGACCTTCTACAGCAACCGCCGGCTGCTCGAGTCCTCTCCCACCCTCGCCAAGCAGGGGGTGAGCACGGAGCAGGGGACCGAGGACCGCTACTTCATCCTGTTCTTCCAGGATCAGAAGGAGGTGGCCCAGGAGGCGCCGCGCCTGCTCTCCAACCAGCTCGAGGCCGCCAAGCGCGCCCGCGGCTGGGTCGACGGCGAGATGCTCCCCAACGACTGGGTGGCGGTGGTGAGCTATGACACGCGCCTCAAGGTGCAGCAGGACTTCACCCACGACAAGGCGGCGCTGGTGGCTGCG
>JAICSG010000652.1 GCA_025937035.1 Thermoanaerobaculia bacterium
GACCACCCTCGCGGCTCGCTCCACCGCGAGCGAGACGATCGCCTCCTCCTTGCTGGAGAAGTGATTGCTGAAGGTCCGCAGCGACACGTCCGCGGCCGCCGCGATGTCCTCCCGCCGCACGTTGCCCGGCCCCCGCTCCACCGCCAACCGCAACGCGCCGGTCATCTCCGCGCGCCTGGTCGACTTCTGATCCCACCGGCCGGAGGTTTTTCGCGGGGGCGGGGACTTGTCCCCGCCCCTTCTGTTTTCTGGAGTACAATCCCGCCCCCATGAGCGAGAGCGAGAGCAAGCCCACCCCTGTCACTTCCATCCGAGAGCTGAGCCGCCACATCGGCCAGACGGTCGAGCTGCGCGGCTGGATCGATAACAAGCGCTCCAGCGGCAAGATCGCCTTCCTCCAGGTGCGGGCCACCGGCGGCACCGTGCAGGCCGTGGCCGGCCGCAAGGACGTCTCCGAGCAGGACTGGGAGAGCATCGAGCGCGCCACCCAGGAGTCGACCGTCCGCGTCACCGGCACCGTGAAGGAGGACAAGCGCGCGCCGAGCGGCGTCGAGATCCAGTGCTCGGGATTCGAGGTCCTCTCCCTGACCCAGGACTATCCGATCACCCCCAAGGAGCACGGCATGGCGTTCCTCATGGAGCACCGCCACCTCTGGCTGCGCTCCAGCCGCCAGCGCTCCGCCCTGCGGGTGCGCAGCGAGGTCGAGCAGGCGATCCGCGACTTCTTCTACGAGCGCGACTTCACCCTCATCGACTCGCCCATCCTCACCCCGGCGGCCTGCGAGGGGACCTCGACCCTCTTCGAGACCGACTACTTCGGCGACAAGGCCTACCTCTCCCAGTCCGGCCAGCTCTACCTGGAGCCGGCCGCGGCGGCCCTCGGCAAGGTCTACTGCTTCGGCCCCACCTTCCGCGCCGAGAAGTCCAAGACCCGCCGCCACCTGATGGAGTTCTGGATGGTGGAGCCCGAGGTCGCCTTCCTGGAATTCGCGGGGCTCTGCGACCTGGCCCAGGAGTTCGTCGGCTATCTGGTGGCGCGCGTCCTCGACCGCTCCCGCGAGGAGCTGAAGATCCTCGAGCGCGACACCTCGAAGCTGGAGGCCGTGGTGCCGCCCTTCCCGCGCATCACCTACACCGAGGCGGTGAAGATCCTCAACGAGAAGGGGAACCCCATCCAGTGGGGGGACGACTTCGGCGGCGACGAGGAGACCATCCTCGCCAGCCAGTTCGACCGGCCGGTGATGGTCACCAAGTTCCCGGCGTCCTTCAAGGCCTTCTACATGCAGCCCGATCCGGAGAACCCGGACGTGGTGCTCGGTCTCGATCTCCTCGCGCCCGAGGGGTACGGCGAGATCATCGGCGGCAGCCAGCGCATCCATGATCATGACCTGCTGCTACAGCGTATCCAGTCGCACAACCTGCCGGTCGAGGCCTTCCAGTGGTACCTCGACGTCCGCAAGTACGGGGCCTTCCCGCACAGCGGCTTCGGCATGGGGATCGAGCGCTTCGTGGCCTGGATGACCGGGCTGACCCATCTGCGCGAGACCATCCCGTACCCCCGGATGCTGTACAAGATCTATCCTTAGTATGATCTAGATCTGTGAAACCGTCCCGCGCGCTCACCTGGGCCGTCCTCGGGCTCCTCATCCTCATCTGGAGCACCACCTGGGCGGTGATCCGGGTGGGGCTGCGGGGCCTCCCGCCGTTCACCGGCGTGGCGCTCCGCTTCGCCATCGCCTCGGCGGTGCTGCTGGCGGTGGCGCCGCTCTTCGGCGTGAGACTGGGGCGGCAGCCGAACGAGCTCCGCATCTGGTGGATCAACACCTTCCTGACCTTCACCATCCCGTACGGTGTCCTCTACTGGTCGGAGCAGTGGCTGCCGTCGGGGCTCGCCGCGGTCATCTTCGCCACCACGCCGCTGATCACGGCCCTGGTGGCCCACTTCGCGTTGCCGGCGGAGCGGCTGACCGCGCGGACCATCCTGGGAGTCCTGGTGGGCTTCGGTGGGATCGCGGTGCTCTATTCGGGGGATTTCCAGGCCCTGGGCGGCGGCCCGGTGGCGAGGGCCGCGGCGGTGATGCTGATCGCTCCGACCTGCGCGGCGCTGTCCAACGTGGCGGTGAAGCGCTGGGGAGGCGGCATCCACCCGCTGTCGATCTCGGCCGTGCCGATGGCGGTGACCGCCGTGCTGATGGGAACGCTGGCCTGGGTGGTCGAGCGCGGCCGGCCGGTCACCTTCAACACCCCGGCCGTCCTTTCGCTGCTCTACCTGGGGCTGATCGGCTCGGCCCTCCCCTTCACCCTCTACTTCTGGCTCCTCCGCCAGGAAGCGGCCACCCGCATGTCGATGATCAACTACGCGACGCCGGTCCTGGCGGTCGCCATCGGCACCCTCTTCATGGGCGAGCCGATCACGCTGCGGATCGTTCTGGGCTCGGCGCTGGTGCTTCTGGGAGTGGGAGTGGCGATGAGAAAGAGAAACAAAAGCCCGTAATCCGAAGACCAAAGCCAAGTCAGTCAGGACTGAGGCCCGGGCGGACCGCGGCCTCACCCCGCCCGCCCCGCCTCCTTCCGCGCCCGCTTCAGCATCTCCCTCCCCTTCGAGTACTCCGGGAACGTCCGCACCGCCCGTTCCAGCAAAGGAATGGCCTTTTCCGGCCGCCCCTCCTCCAGCCAGAGATCGGCGCGGTCGACCAGGGCGTCGTAGCTCTCGCCGCCGGCCGCGAAGAGCGCGTCGAGCCGGCGGATGGCGCCGGCGCGGTCCCCCCGCTGGCGCTGGAGGCGGGCGAGGTGGACGGCGGAGATGGTGTGGGCGGGGGAGAGGCGCAGCACCTCCTCGAAGGCCGTCTCCGCCTTCGGGATGTCCCCCCGCTTCTCGTAGAGCACCGCCAGGTTGGCCAGCGGCGGCACGGCGTTGGGGTCCAGCCGGCGCGCCTGCTGGTACTCGCGCTCGGCCTCGTCGAGGTGCCCGCGGTTGTACAGGGCCATGCCGAGGTTGTTGCGCGCGATCTCCGAATTGGGCGCGGTGCGCACGGCGGCCCGGAACAGGGTGAGGTCGCTGTAATAGATCTCCGCGCGCATCCAGGCGGCGACTCCCAGAGCGGCGAAGAGGACCAGGGCGGCGGCCGCCACCGCCTTCCGGGCGCGGCCGGGGAGGACCTCCGCCACCCGGCTCGCCAGCAGGCCGAAGAGCCAGGCGAGGCCGATCGAGGGGAGGTACAGATAGCGCTCCGAGAAGTTGGAGCCGCCGATCGAGTTGACCATCAGCACGGGGAGCAGGAAGGCCACGATCATGGCGAGCGGCAGGAAGATCTCCCGCCGCGCCCGGCCGCTCCAGGCGGCGGCCAGCAGCCC
>JAICSG010000993.1 GCA_025937035.1 Thermoanaerobaculia bacterium
TCCGCGAGCGGATCGATCCGAAAAGGCCCGTCCTGGTGACGATCGCCCACGCCAAGGCCCCGGTCTGGGCCGACCGCCTGCGCGGGCTGATCGAAAAGAATTTCCAGGTGAAAGAGATCCTGATGGGCGAGATGGGCCCCGTGGTGGCCGCCAACGCCGGCCCGGGCACGGTGGGGGCGGGGATCTTCCAGCCGACGGAGGAGGAGATGGCGGTGATCGGGCCGATGGGGGAGGGCGGTTGACCCCTTCGATGAGAATCGCCTTCGTCACCTACGCCAACCTCCCTCACCTTTCCGACGACGACCGCCTGGCCGTCGGGGATCTCCGCCGCCGGGGCGCCGAGGTCGAGCCCGCGGTGTGGGACGACCCGGACGTGCGCTGGTCCCGCTACGACCGGGTGGTGATCCGGTCCTGCTGGGACTACCACAAGCGTCTGGAGGAGTTTCTCGGCTGGCTGGACCGGATGGAGCGGGAGGAGGTCCCGCTCTGGAATCCCGCCCGGGTGGTGCGCGGCAACGTGGACAAGGCCTATCTGGCGGAGCTGGCGGCGACCGGGTTGCCGGTGGTTCCCACGGCTCATCTGGAACGGGGAGCGGCGGCGGATCTCGCCGGGCTCCTCGACGCGCGGGGGTGGGGCGAGGTGGTGATCAAGCCGTCCGTCTCCGCCTCGGCGTTCCGCACCCGGAAGATCGGCCGCGGGGAGGCCGCGGAGGCACAGAGGGAGCTCGACGAGATCCTGGCATCGTCCGGGGTGCTGATCCAGCCCTTCATGGCCGAGATCCAGAGCGGCGGCGAATGGTCGCTGATCTTCCTGGGCGGAGACTTCAGCCACGCCGTCCTGAAGCGCCCCCGGGTGGGAGACTTCCGCGTCCAGCAGGAGCTCGGAGGCTCGGCGGAGCTGGCGGTCCCGCCGGATTCTCTGATCGAGCAGGCGCGGGCGATCCTTCGACAGATCCCCGGCCCCTGGCTTTATGCCCGGGTGGATGGCGTGGAGACCGGCGGCGCGTTCACTTTGATGGAGCTGGAGCTGACGGAGCCGTCGCTGTTCCTGGAGCTCGCTCCTCAGGCGCCGGCGCGGTTCGCGGCGGCGATTCTCAAGGTTTCTTGAGGTCGCACTCCTGCGGGAAGGCGGTGGCTCCCGAGGGGACGAAGAGACGGAGGTAGTCCTTGCCATCCACCACGCGCAGGACGCATCCGGACGGCCCAGCGCTCGCCTCGAGCCGGGACCCTCGCAAGGTTTTTCCGATCGCCTCGCACGTGCCGCCGGCCTGAAGGGTGGAGCGGGCCTGTTGGCAGGCGCGGACCAGGGCCCGCGATCCGGCGGCGGCCCGGTAGCGGGCGACGACGTTCGGATAGTCCGGCCCCGCCGTCTTGCCGATCTTCGCGGTCTGGCTCACGGGTTGGTCGACGAGATGCTTCTCGATCCAGCCGTAGTCGCGGTCGCAGCCCTGGAGATAGAGCCGGTAGCGGTTGAAGGCGGTGGCCCCCAGGAGCGGGCCGGTCCACTGGAGCCCGTTCGCCTTGAGCTGCGCGCCAAGGCCTTTCGCCTGTCTCGCGGTGTCGTCCATCCCGGCCCAGAGCGCCCGGTCGAGGCTGACCGCCTGCAGGGTGATCGCGTCGCGGTATTGATGGCAAAGATCGTTCGAAAGCACGAAGGGGGTGGGATCGGCGGCTCCGGTTTCCAGCAGCGCGGTCGCCAGTTGGAGCTGATATTTCTCCGCCGTGAACCCGTACAGTTGGACGATCAGCCCCGGCTCTCCCTCCAGGATCTCGGCCTGGCGGCCGAGGCTCCGGACCGTCGCGAGGGCCCCGGCAACATCGCCGTCGTCGAGTGCCAGAGCCCCCCGGACGTAGAGCAGCTGGGTCAGGGGCAGTTGCAGGGAGAGGTCGGGAGGGACCCAATTCCTCGCGGTGTAGGCGATCCTCATCCGCGCGGGGCCGGGCGGCAGGGAGGAGGCCGCGCGCAGGGCTTCCTGATTGAGCTCCAGGAGGGGAGCCAGTTGGGGCCGCTGAGCCCGGAGGGCGGCGGGACCGCGTTTGACCGTGGTGGTGAGGAAATTCCTCTCGTCGGGTGAGAGCGCGAGCTGACGGGCGGCCTTCTGGAGCCCGGCTCCGGCATTGCCGGCCGGCA
>JAICSG010000737.1 GCA_025937035.1 Thermoanaerobaculia bacterium
CGCCGTGACCTCGCGGGAGAGCTGGAGCCCGTGCTCGGCGTAGCCGGAAGCCCTCTCCGCTCCCGCCGGAGGGGCGACGTTCAGCGAATTGGGGGCGGTGAACCCGCCCAGCTCCCGGCGCCAGAACGGCTCCGCCTTCGCCCCGCTCCGCTTCTGGGGCCAGACCACGTAGTCGCTGAACGGCCGTATCGGCGACAGGGCCGGCTCCCTTCCCTCCCGCAGGGCCCCGTAGACGGCCACCAGCTCGCGCAGCAGGAGGGGGAGCGACCAGCCGTCCAGCAACAGGTGGTGGAACGTCCAGATGAACCCCGGCTCGCCATCCTGCCGGATGAGCGCGAAGCGCATCAGCGGCGCCTTGCCCAGGGGCAGGGGGGTGTGCCGCTCGCGGTGCCGCAGCTCCTCGAAGCGCCACCTCCGCTCCTCCGCCGGAAGGCCGCGCCAGTCCAGCTCCCGCCAGGGGAGGGAGACCGTCTTGCGGATGGCCTGCAGGGGCTCCTCCAGGCCGTCCCAGAGGAAGGCCGCGCGCAGCACGCCGTGGCGCTGGACGAGCCTCTCCCAGGCCTGCCGGAAGAGCCCGGGATCGAGGTCCGCCGGCAGCGAGCAGGTGACCTGGTTGACGTAGACCCCCGACTCGGGGGCCATCAGGCTATGGAACAGCATGCCGCTCTGGAGCGGCGTGAGGGGATAGATGTCTTCGACGTTCTTCATGATTCAATCCGAGTCGTCATCGAGCAGGGCCGCCACCCTGGCGAAGCTGTTGGCGTCGAGCCGGGCCTTGGAGAAGTCGGAAGGGGTGAAGACCTCCTCGCTCTCCCGGCTCCGCTCGATCAGTTGGCGCAGGGCGCCGGCATAGTCCGCGGCCAGGCGCTCCACGGTCTCCCGGCGGTACGTCCGCGAGCCGTAGGTCAGGGTGATCCGCAGCCGCCCCTCCGCCACGATGCCGGTGATCTCCAGCGGATGGGTGCGGCGGGCGCGCGGGCTCCGGTTGGGCCCCGTGGAGGCCGTGGAGACCCGGAAGAGGGAGCCCTCCCCGGACGCCGTATCGGCCTGGCCCAGGTAGTTGAACAGGATCTCGGCCGGCGGCTCCGTCTCCAGCAGGCCTAGCAGGCCGTAGCCGATGCCGCGGCCTGGCACCGCGCGCAGCCGCTCCTTGGCGCTCACCAGGGCCGCGCCGGGATCGGCATCGCCCCCCTCCAGGACCACCGGATAGACGGAGGTAAACCAGCCCACGGTGCGCGAGACGTCGAGATCGTCAACATCGGCGGATATTGGCTCGCGGCCGTGCCCTTCGAGGTCCACCCGCAGGCGCGGCGCGCCGGTCCAGCCCGCCACGGCCCGCGCCAGGGCGCTCAGCAGCGCCTCGTCGATGCGGTTGTGGTAGACCGAAGGCAGGGTCTGGAGCAGATCCGTGGTCTCCTCGCGGTCGAGCTCGAAGGAGAGCTCGGCCTGGTCGCCCACGAGATCGCCGGCGGCGGGGAAATCCACCGGCAGCGGGGGCACGGAAGCCCGCGCCGTCTCATGCCAGTAAGCCAGCTCGCCGGCCAGCTCTCCGGCGTGCCCGGCCAGGCGGCGGGCCCACTCCTGGAACGAGGTGGTCTTCGGCGGGAGGGCAACGCGCGATCCGCGGGCGGCCTGGCGACAGGCGTCCTCCAGGTCCTCGACCAGCACGCGCCAGGAGACGCCATCCACCACCAGATGGTGGGCGACCCAGAGGAGCCGCACCTGCCCGTCGCCGCCGTCGAACCGGCAGAGACGGGTCAGCGGCCCGGCGGAGAGGTCGAAGCCGGCCTGGACCGCCTCCGCGGCCTGCTCCCAGGCCTCGCCCAGGCGATAGACCGGCAGGGCCGAGAGGTCCACCTGATGGAAGGGGGTCACCGGCTCGACGGCCGCGATCTCCTGCCGTCCCGTCTCCGGATCGAGCCGCGTCCGCAGGAAGTCGTGGTGCTCCACGATCGCGGCCAGGGCGCGCTCCAGGACAGCGGGGGCCAGGGGCTCCCGCGGCTCCAGGAGGAGGGACTGGTTGAAATGATGGGGGTCCTCAAAATCCTGCGCGAGGAACCAGCGTTGAATCGGCGTGAGCGGCACCTCGCCCACCACCGTCCCCTGCCCGCCGGCGGCCTCCGCGAGCGTGGCGTGCAGGGCCAGGCCGGCCACGGTCGGGGTCTCGAAGATCTGCCGGACGGTGAGGAGCAGGCCGGCCTGGCGCGCCCGGGCCACGATCTGGACCGAGAGGATCGAGTCGCCGCCCAGCTCGAAGAAGTTGTCGCCGACCCCCACCCGCGGCAGGCGCAGGACCTGGGCCCAGACCGCCGCCAGGATCTCCTCCTCGCGGGTGCGCGGCGCCACGTGCTCCCGCGCGGCGGGCGGCTCCGGAGCCGGCAGAGCCTTCCGGTCCACCTTGCCGTTGGCGTTGAGCGGCAGCGCCGGGAGGGGGACGAAGACGGCGGGCACCATGGCCTCCGGCAGCTTGTCCCGAAGGGGTTGACGCAGAGCCTCGGCCTGGGTGTCGCCAACCACGTAGGCGATCAGGCGCTGGTCCCGCGCCACCACCACCGCCTCGCGCACGCCGGGCAGGGCGAGCAGCGCCTCCTCGATCTCCCCCAGCTCGATGCGGACGCCGCGGATCTTCACCTGATGGTCCAGGCGCCCCAGATACTCGATCGCCCCGTCGCTCCGCCGCCGCGCCAGGTCGCCGGTGCGGTAGACGCGCCCGCCGGGCTCCCCGCTTTCCGGGTCCGGCAGGAAGCGCTCGGCGGTCAGATCCGGACGCTCGACATAACCTCGCGCCAGGTTGACCCCGGCGATGAAGAGCTCGCCCGGCACTCCCACCGGCACCGGCCGCAGATCGCGGTCCAGCAGGTGGATGCGGGTGTTGGCGATCGGATATCCGATGGGGACGCCCCCGCGGTAGCTCTCGCCGGGCTGGCAGGTCCAGGAGGTGACGTCCACCGCCGCCTCCGTGGGGCCGTAGAGGTTGTGCAGCCGGGCTTGGC
>JAICSG010000645.1 GCA_025937035.1 Thermoanaerobaculia bacterium
CCGGGTTGTGCGGGTCTTACGATTTGCGTTGGGACTTCAATGGGAAAAGGAGTTCCCCAGATCAAGACAAGTCCACGAACAACCGAAGCAGCAGGCTCCGCAAAAGCATCACCAAAGCGAGTTCGATACCAGATCGTGATTGCGCGGTAGAGTTTTCGAAACCACCGCTTTTGGACGATGTCGGGCCAAATCTCCGTCTGGCTTCCTTCGACATCGTTATCTTCAAGAAGATAGGTGTGAACAAATCCCAAGGCTGCGTAAAGAGGGCGTTGCCAGAGAGCCACGTTATCTGCCGCAAGGGTGGGGTCTTGCTCCGAAAGATAATCGGAAAGAATTTCTCTTATGGACGGGCGTTCGTTCACTTGGACCTCCAGAGACGAAGACTCTTTCGACGGATGCACTCTCGATCGATCCGGGCAGGAAAATACTCCTCTATCGGCGGGCGATCTTCTCCCGGACCAACGCGCGTGCATTCTGGGCCCGGTTGGGGTCATCCCCATGGATAATGCCGGCGCAACTCATGGCCGCCTCATGAAGCCGAGTTTGCCTCTCTTCCTCGCTCTCTTCCGGGGTTCTGAAACGTCCTAGCCAGTCATTGGCCATCTGCTCCAGGAGCTCCGCGAGCGTCTTCTGCTTGGCACGGGCCGCCTCTTCAAGCTCGCTCTTGAGCTGAGAGGAGAGATGCCAACGGTAGACCTCCATCTTCATAGACAGCATCGTAGCGAGGATCGCGGCCTTTTCCCACCCCGCCGCCCGGGCCGTCCCCACCCCGCCGGGTCTGGTGGGCTCCATCCCTTTCTCTCATTCTGAAAGGCCGAGGAGGCAAGGCCATGGAGACGATCCTCGGGATTCGCGATCCGGAGCGCCGCTTTTTCCAGACTCATGAGGGGCGGTTCCTCGCCGCCTGGCCGGAGTACGAGACCACCCGCTCCCTCGACACCCTGCGGGCCACCGAGCTCGCGCGGCTCGACCGGCTGAAGCACGTCTATCTCGACTATACGGGGGGCGGGCTGTACGGCGAGTCGCAGGTGAAGCGCCACGCCGAGGTGCTCCTGTCCAACGTCTTCGGCAACCCCCACTCCTCGAACCCCACCTCGCTCGCCGCCACGGAGCTGGTGGAGCGGTGCCGGCGGCGGGTGCTCGCCTTCTTCCGCGCCTCCCCGGAGGAGTACGAGGCGATCTTCACCGCCAATGCCACCCATGCCCTCAAGCTGGTGGGGGAGTCCTATCCGTTCGCCCCGGGGGACGAGTTCCTGCTCACCTTCGACAATCACAACTCGGTCAACGGCATCCGGGAATTCGACCGCGTGCGGGGAGCGCAAACCACCTACGTGCCGGTGCAGCCGCCGGAGATGCGGGTCCAGGAGGAGGTCCTCGACCGCTACCTCGACCGCGCGCGCTTGGGCGGGAACAACCGCGGGCACAACCTTTTCGCCTATCCGGCGCAGTCCAATTTTTCGGGCGCGCAGCACCCCCTGGAGTGGATCGAAAGGGCGCAGGCCCGGGGTTGGGACGTGCTCCTCGACGCCGCGGCGTTCGTCCCCACCAACCGGCTCGACCTGTCGCGCTGGCACCCCGATTTCGTGGCGCTCTCGTTTTACAAGATGTTCGGCTATCCCACCGGTGTGGGGGCCCTGATCGCCCGCAAGGCGGCGCTGGCGAAGCTCCGCCGCCCCTGGTTCGCGGGCGGGACCATCGCCGTCGCCTCGGTGCAGGCCGACCGCCACGCCCTAGCTCCGGGAGCCGCCGCCTTCGAGGACGGCACGCCGAGCTATCTGGCCCTGCCGGCGGTGGAGATCGGGCTCGATTTTCTGGAGAAGGCGGGGATCGAGACCATCCACCAACGGGTGCGCTGTCTGACCGGCTGGCTCCTCGAGCGGCTCCAGGCCCTGCGCCACGGCAACGGCGTCCCCCTGCTCGCCCTCTACGGCCCGAAGACGGCCGACCGGCGCGGCGGCACCCTCGCCTTCAACTTCCGCGACGCGCGGGGACAGCTCGTCGATCACCGCCTCGTGGAGGAGGTCGCCAATCATCGGCGGATCTCCCTGCGCACCGGCTGCTTCTGCAACCCTGGAGCGGGGGAGCTGGCCCTGGGGCTCGGCCGCGACGAGCTCGTCACCTGCTTCCGCAAGGCGGCGGACGTTATGACCTACGAGGATTTCCGCCACTGCATCCACCACGAGGGGACCGGCGCCGTGCGGGTCTCGCTGGGGCTGGCCTCGAATCTCGCGGACGTCGAGACCTTCCTGCGCTTCGCGGAGGATTTCGTCGAGGATTGAGGGCCAGCCCCTTCAGGAGCCTCCGGCCCGCGCCAGCAGCCGTCGCGCCTCGCGGACCTTCTCATGGGTGGGCGGGACGTGGGCGAGGAGGATCGCTTCCGCCGCCGCCAGCTCCCGGCGGGCCCGGGCGTGGTCCCGCTCGGCAAGGGCGAGCTTGCCGCTCGCGAGCAGGACCTTGCCGTTGAGCAGCTCCTTGGGGCCCAGGCTGGAGAAGATCCCGAGGGCCTCGTCCAGCGTGCGGCGGGCCGCCTGCCGGTCTCCGGGTCCCTTGCGGGCGAGGAGCGCCTCGGCCAGCAGGAGATCCGAGCTGCCCACCTCCGCGTGCCGGGTGGTCCCGAAGAGCTTCTCCTCCAGCCGGCGCACCCGCTGCAAGGTGGCCACCGCCTCGTCGTGGGCATCGGCCTCGGTCAGCGTCTCCCCCAACTGCTGAAGCGGCAGGCGGATCTCATAGCTCTCCGGGCCGGCGATACGCTCGATGCTCGCCACCGCCTGGGAGAGCTCCTGGCGCGCCAGCGGTATCTGCTTCAGCTTCAGGTGGACGTAGCCGAGATTGGCGACCGTCCGCCAGCGCTCGTTATCGTCCATTCCTAGCGTGCGCCCGAGGGTGTCGGCGGCGCGTGTGAGCAGCAAGGCGGCATCCTGAAAACGCCCTTGATCCAGGGCCGAGAGCCCGAGATAGCGCAGGCAGTAGCCGCCCTCGTAGCGGTCCGGCCCGTAGATGCTCAGGGCCTCCTCGAGTGCCGCGTCCGCCGCCGTCAGCTCCTGCCGGCCCTTGAGCAGCAGGCCATAGGAGAAGAGGGTCTGGGCCAGGTCCAGGTGGCGCGGCCCGAGGACGGCGCGCTGGGTGGCGATGGCGGCCTCCAGCAACTCGCGGGCCTCCCGCGGGCGGGACAGGCGGTCCAGCAGGCCGGCGAGATCGGCCTGCGCCATCGCCACTTTCGGATGGTGGGGACCGAAGGCGTGCTCCAGCCGCGCCAGCACCTCCCGGTAGAGCTTCTCGGCCTCCTCGTACTGTCCATCCTCCTCCAGCTTGTTGCCGAGCTCCGACAGGGTCGCGACCGTCTCGATGCTCCCATCGCCCAGGCGCCGGCGA
>JAICSG010000202.1 GCA_025937035.1 Thermoanaerobaculia bacterium
CGTCGCCTTCGACCTTCCCACGCAGATCGGATACGACTCGGATCACACGCTCGCTGCGGGTGAAGTCGGCAAAGTCGGTGTCGCCATCGATTCGATCGAGGACATGGCGGTGCTGTTCGACGGCATCCCGCTCGACAAGGTGTCGACGTCGATGACGATCAACGCGACGGCGATCATCCTGCTCGCGCTGTACGTCGCCGTCGCCGAAAAGCAGGGCGTGCCGCCGGACAAGCTGCGCGGAACGGTTCAGAACGACATCCTCAAGGAATACATCGCCCAGAAGGAGTACATCTATCCGCCGCGCCCCTCGATGCGCCTGATCACCGATCAGTTCGCCTTCGCGGGCCGGCACGTGCCGCGCTGGAACACGATCTCGATCTCCGGCTATCACATCCGCGAGGCGGGCTCGACGGCGCTCCAGGAGCTCGCCTTCACCCTGCGCGACGGCATGGAGTATGTGCAGTACGGCATCGACGCCGGGCTCGACGTGGATGAGTTCGCGCCGCGGCTCTCCTTCTTCTTCAACAGCCACAACGACTTCTTCGAGGAGATCGCCAAGTTCCGCGCCGCCCGCCAGATCTGGGCCACGGTGATGCGCGAGCGCTACGGCGCCAAGAGCCCGCGCTCCTGGATGTGCCGCTTCCACACCCAGACGGCCGGCTGCTCGCTCACCGCCCAGCAGCCGTACAACAACGTGGTGCGCACCACCATCCAGGCGCTGGCCGCGGTGCTCGGCGGCACCCAGTCGCTCCACACCAACTCGCTGGACGAGACGCTCGCCCTCCCGACCGAGGAGAACGCCCGCATCGCCCTGCGGACGCAGCAGATCATCGCCCACGAGTCGGGGGTGATCAATTCGGTCGATCCGCTCGGCGGCAGCTATTTCGTCGAGGAGATGACCCGCCGGATGGTGGACGGCGCCTTCGACTACTTCCGGCGGATCGACGATTTCGGCGGCATGGTGGAGGCGATCGAGGCCGGCTTCCCCCAGCGGGAGATCATGGACGCCGCCTTCGCCTACCAGCGGGCCTTCGAGGAGAAGGAGAAGCTGATCGTGGGCGTCAACGCCTACCAGCTGGAGGACGAGCCGCCGATCGACATCCTCTACATCGGCGACGACCTCGCCGAGAAGCAGGTCGCCTTCCTCAACAGCGTCAAGGATCAGCGGGACGCCGGATCGGTCGCGCGGACCCTGGACGCCTTGAAGCGGGGTGCGGCCGGCAGCGAGAACACCATGCCGCTGATCCTCGACTGCGTGAAGGCCTATTGCACGGTGGGGGAGATCAGCGACGCCCTGCGCGACGTCTTCGGGACCTACGAGGAGCCGGCGGTTTTCTAGCCCGCGCCAGAGACCGCACCCATGGGCGTCCTGACGCAGACCCGCCAGCTCCTCCTCTACACGCTCTGGGCGGACCGGACCTGTCTGGACGCCGTCCGGGGGGTGGATCCCGAGGCCCTGACCCGCGACGCCGGAGTGAGCTTCGGCTCCCTCCTGGGGACCCTCTGCCACATCCTGGGCTCGCAGCGGCGCTGGCTGGCGCGCTTCACCGGCCAGCAGGCCACGATGGACGATCCCGGCTTCCAGGACCTGGAGCCGCTGGCCGCCGCCTGGTCCGAGACCGCCTCCGAGCTGGAGTTCTTCCTCGCCTCCCTGACCGAGGAGCAGCTCGCGGCCGAGATCACCTGGGTGGATACCGAGGGCCCGGTCTACACCCGGCCGCTCTGGCAGCCGGTCTGCCACATGGTGAATCACTCGACGTACCACCGGGGGCAGGTGGTCTCGCTGCTGCGCCAGCTCGGGTACGAGCCGCCGGAGACGGATCTGATCCGGTTCTTCCTGAAATAGAGGGGCTGAGCCCCCCTCTGCTACAATCCCGCGCCATGAGTGAGAGAAGGCTGCGTATTCTGATCGCCAAGCCGGGCTTGGACGGGCACGACCGCGGGGCCAAGGTGGTGGCGCGGGCGCTGCGGGACGCGGGGCATGAGGTGATCTACACCGGCCTGCGCCAGACTCCGGAGCAGATCGCCGCCGCGGCGGTCCAGGAGGACGTGGACGCGGTGGGGCTGTCGATCCTCTCCGGGGCCCACAACGCGCTGCTGCCCGAGGTGACCCGGCTGCTCAGGGAGCAGGGGGCGGAGGACATCCTGGTCTTCGCCGGGGGGATCATCCCCGAGCAGGACATCTCCGGGCTCAAGGGCGCCGGCATCGATGAGATCTTCCTGCCCGGCACGTCGACGAAGTCGATCGTCGAGTACCTGCAAGGGCGTTTCGCCGCCGTCGCGGCTTCCTAAAACCCGTGCCGGGATGCTACGTTAGGGTGCTCAGGGAGGAGCCATGAAGAGAAGGATCCTGCTGGCGGATGACAGCGTCACCATCCAGAAGGTCATCGAGCTGACGTTTATGGACGAGGACTACGAGGTCCGCGCCGTCAGCAACGGCGACGACGCGGTGAAGCTCCTGCCGGAGATGACGCCGGACTTCGTGATCGCCGACGTCCACATGCCCGGGGCCAACGGCTACGAGGTCTGCCGGCGGTCCAAGGCCCTGAATCCGGCCGTGCCGGTGCTGCTGCTGGTGGGCACCTTCGAGCCGTTCGACGAGGGCCAGGCCCGCTCTGCCGGGGCGGATTCGCACCTCAAGAAGCCGTTCGACTCGCAGGAGCTGCTGCAGCGGGTGGAGGAGCTGATCGCCGCCAGGCCCGCGGCTCCCGCCGCGCCGGCCGCTCCCGCCGCCGGTCCCACGCCCACCGGGGTGGCCGACTGGGCGGCTCAAGCCTCGCCGGCGCCCCGGCCGCTGTCCGACTGGACGGCCGAGCCCGCGCCGCCTCCGGCCGCGGCCCCGGCGGCCCCCGCCGCTCCCGCGGTGCCGGACTGGATGTCCCAGCCCGCGGCGCCGTCCTTCGGCGCCGACACGGAGCCGGGGCTGGGGACGGCGTCGCTTCCGCAATTCCAGGAAGAGCCGTCCTGGGGGAGCTTCGAGCTGGAGCCGGAGCCCTCCTCCTCGCCCTTCGCCGTGCCCCCGCCGGCGGCCCCGCAGCCGTTCGACCGCGAGCCGTCGTTCACCCTGGAGCCGGACCCCGGCTATCAGGCCGAGGCCGAGCCGGTCTTCTCGCTGGAGTCCCAGGAGCAATCCTCCTTCGCCATCCGCGAGGACGTCTTCGGTGCTCCCAGCGAGCTCTCGTTCGACGAGGCGCCGCAGGACCGCTACATCCTCGAGGAGCCTGGGCCCGTGGCCAACGAATTCAACTGGGCGCCGGAGCCGGAGCCCACGCCGCGGGAGGAGCAGCCATTCGAGCCGGAGCCGGCCGCGGCGGCGGCGCCCGCCTGGGACGTGCCCGAGCCGGAGCCGGTCTATCCGCCCGCTCCCGGCCAGCCCGCCTACGAGCCCTCGCCGGCGGCGCACGCCGGCGGCAACGGCAACGGGCGGCTCTCGGACGACGACGTGGACCGCATCGCCCGCCGGGTGGTGGAGCTGCTGGGCGACCGCGCCGTGCGGGACGTGGCCTGGGAGGTGATCCCGGACATGGCGGAGGTGATCATCCGCGACCGGCTGCGCGAGCTGGAGTCCCAGGTCGAGTAGCACAGCCTTCGGCACGGGCCGGAGGCGGACAGGGAGCGGTGGCATCACCGCTCCCTTCTGTTTGTGGAGCGGTTTTTCGGAAAAGATACGCGAACCGAGATGGAGGTGGGCCGTGAGCGGCACCAGCACGGAGACGGCGACGACGATACTGAATTCGACCCCCTTGGGGGGGGAGATGGACAAGCGCTTCGACCCGGCCGGCTACGAGCAGGTCTGGCAGCGGCGCTGGGCGGAGAAGGGGTATTTCAAGGCCGAGGCCCCCTCGGCGCGCCCCTCGTACTGCATCATGATTCCGCCTCCCAACGTCACGGGCAAGCTCCACGTCGGCCACGCGCTCCAGTCCACCCTCCAGGACCTCCTCACCCGCTGGCGGCGCATGCAGGGGTACAACGCCCTCTGGCTGCCCGGCACCGACCACGCCGGCATCGCCACCCAGCTCATGGTGGAGCGCCACCTGGCGACCGAGGGCACCAGCCGCCGCGAGCTGGGGCGCGAGCTCTTCCTCGACCGCATGTGGCGGTGGAAGGAGCAGTACCACGGCAATATCCGCGAGCAGCTCGACCTGCTGGGCGCCTCCTGCGACTGGACCCGCGAGCGCTTCACCCTCGACGCCGGCCTCTCGCGGGCCGTGCGCGAGGCCTTCGTCCGCCTCTACCGCGAGGGGCTGATCACCCGCGGAAACTACATGGTGAGCTGGTCGCCCAAGCTGGGCACGGCGGTCTCCGATCTGGAGGTGGAGGCCAGGACCGTCCAGGGGAAGCTCTACCATGTGGCCTATCCGGTGGAAGGGAGCGGCGAGCGGATCGTGGTGGCCACCACGCGGCCGGAGACCATGCTGGGCGACACCGCCGTGGCGCTCCACCCCGAGGACGAGCGCTATACCCACCTCCACGGCAAGGCGGCGATCCTGCCGCTGGTGGGACGCCGCCTGCCCTTCGTGGCCGACGCCATGGTGGACCGCGAGTTCGGCACCGGGCTGGTGAAGATCACCCCGTTCCACGACCCCAACGACTTCGAGATGGGGAAGCGGCACGGCCTGCCCGGGATCACCGTGATCGGCCCCGACGGCCGGATGACCGCCGAGGCCGGCCCCGAGTTCGCCGGGCTCGACCGCTTCGAGGCCCGCGAGAAGATCGTCCAGCGGCTGCGCGAGGAGGGGTATCTGATCAAGGTGGAGCCGCACACCCACAACGTGGGGCACAGCCAGCGCAGCGGCGAGCCCATCGAGCCGCTGGTCTCCACCCAGTGGTTCTGCGACATGCGGAGCATGGCCGACCAGGCCCTGGCGGCGGTGCGCGACGGCCGCACCCGGCTCATCCCCGACTCCTGGGACAAGACCTGGGAGCACTGGCTGACCAACATCAAGCCCTGGTGCATCTCGCGCCAGCTCTGGTGGGGGCACCAGATCCCGGCCTGGTACACCGAGGACGGCCGCTGCGTCGTGGCCCACAGCCTGGAGGAGGCGATCGCCGAGGCGGGCACCGACCGGCTCACCCAGGACCCCGACGTGCTCGACACCTGGTTCTCCTCAGCCCTCTGGCCGTTCTCGACCCTCGGCTGGCCGGACGACACGCCGGATCTGCGGACCTTCTATCCCACCGACGTGCTGGTCACCGGCTTCGACATCCTCTTCTTCTGGGTGGCGCGAATGGTGATGACCGCCCTCCACTTCACCGGGGACATCCCCTTCCGGGCGGTCCACCTGACGGGCCTCGTGCGCGACGCCGAGGGGCAGAAGATGTCGAAGACCAAGGGGAACGTGATGGACCCCACCGAGCTGGTCTCCGAGTACGGCGCGGACGCCCTGCGCTTCACCCTCGCCTCGCTCGACAGCCCGGGGCGGGACATCCCGCTCAACCGGGACCAGATCGCCGGCTACCGCGCCTTCGGCAACAAGCTCTGGAACGCCACCCGCTTCGCCCTGTCGCGCATCCCGGCCGAGGCGCGGGTGCGGGAGTCGATCGATCCGGCCGGCCTCGCGGCGCCCGAGCGCTGGATCCTCTCGCGCCTCTCGCGGGTGGCGGCGGAGGTGGACGCGCGCTTCGAGACCTTCCGCTTCGACGAGGCCTGCAACCGGCTCTACCACTTCTTCTGGGGGGACTTCTGCGACTGGTACATCGAGCTATCGAAGCCCGCGCTGTCCGGAGAGGCACCCCGGCCACAGGTGGGAGACGTGCTGCTCACCGTGCTCGACCGCGCCCTGCGGCTGCTGCATCCGGTGATGCCCTTCCTCACCGAGGAGCTCTGGCAGCGGCTGCCCGGCCATGAGGCGATCCATCCGGAGACCATCTGCCTCGCCCCCTATCCGCGGCGCGAGGAAGGATGGGAGGACGACGCGGCGGAGGCCGGCATGGACGCGCTCATCCAGGGGGTCACCCGCGTGCGCGCCCTGCGGGCCGAGATGGGGCTGGCCCCCAAGGCGAAGCTCGATCTGCATCTCAATCCCGCGGACGCGGAGATGGGCCGGCTGCTCCAGGAGCAGGCGCCGCTGATCCAGTTCCTGACCCGGGTGGAGAGGGTGTCCTTCGGTCCGGCGCCCGAGGGGGCCCGGCGCGACCTCGTGGCCGGGGTGGAGATCGGCATCGCTGTGGAGAAGACCGAAATGACCGCCGAGGAGCGGGGGCGGCTGGAGAAGGAGCTCGACAAGCTCACCAGCGAGATCGGCCGCGCCGAGGAGCGGTTGTCCAATCCGGATTTTCTGGGCAAGGCCCCCGCCCACGTGGTGGAGGGGGGGCGGGCCAAGCTGGCCGAGATGCGCGAGCGCCAGGCGGCCCTGCGCTCCAGCCTCGGGGTCGGTTAAAAGCCTGTAAAGGAGGCCTGTGGGCTACGATCGCTATTTCCAGGAGCTGCTGGAGAGGCGCCGGCAGAGAGGCGGCCCGGAGAACGTCGTGATCCTGTCCGAGGTGGGCTCGACCAACGCCCTCGCCCGCGCCATCGCCACCCACTACCAGAACGAGGACGAGAAGCTCCGTCCGCTGGTCCTGCTCGCCTTCGAGCAGACGGGAGGCCGCGGCCGCCAGGGGCGGAGCTGGTCGAGCCCGGCCGGCAAGGGGGCCTACGTCACGCGGGTGATCGAGGCGGACGATCCGGCCCTCCTCCAGACCCTCCCCCTGCTGGTGGGCGTCGGGCTCTGCCGGGCGCTCTCCGCGCACCTGCCCGTCCCCTGCCGCCTCAAGTGGCCGAACGACCTGCTGGTCGAGGTGGCGGGGGAGCGCCGGAAGATCGGCGGCATCCTGATCGAGGCCCTGGTGCGGCCGGGCGAGCGCACCCTGGGGATCATCGGCTTCGGGGTCAACCTCTTCCACGAGGCGGAGGACCTGCCGGAGACCGGGACCTCTCTCCGGCTGCTGGGGGGGGACGGGACCAGCCTGGCGGACCTCACCTGGGATCTGGTGCTGGGGGTGGAGGCCGAGCTC
>JAICSG010001145.1 GCA_025937035.1 Thermoanaerobaculia bacterium
ACGGCTCCTGGAGCGAAGGGCAGCTCGCGGCCTTCCTGATGGCCGCCGCCATCCGCGGCCTGGACGGCGAGGAGACCCGCGCCCTGACCCTCGCCATGCGCGACTCGGGGGAGGTCTGGGACCTCCGCTCCGAGGTCCCCCGGCTCTGCGACAAGCACTCCACCGGGGGCGTCGGCGACAAGGTCTCGCTGGTGATCGCCCCCCTGCTCGCGAGCTGCGGCCTCCCCGTCTTCATGCTCGCCGGCCGCGGTCTCGGCCATACCGGCGGCACCATCGACAAGCTGGAGAGCATCCCGGGGATGGATCTCGGGCTCGACCGCGCCTGCTGCCTCGACCTCCTGGACCGCTGCCGGATGGCGATCGGCGGCGCCACCGCCGGCATCGCCCCGGCCGACCGCCGCCTCTACGCCCTGCGCGACGTCACCGCCACGGTCGACTCGATCCCCCTGATCATCGCCAGCATCCTCTCGAAGAAGCTGGCCACCGGCCCGGCCGCCGTGGTCTTCGACGTCAAGACGGGCAACGGCGCCTTCCTCCCCGAGCTCGACCGCACCCTGGAGCTGGCGCGGGGGCTGGCCGAGACCGCCCGCGCCCTCGGCACCCAGGCCTCCTGCCTGGTGACCGACATGAGCCAGCCGCTGGGCCGCTGGGCGGGGCACGCCGCCGAGGTCCGCGAGTCGCTCGACGCCCTGGCCGGCGAGGGGCCGGAGGATCTGATGGAGGTCACCTTCGCCCTGGCCGAGGAGGTCGCCCGCCTGGCCGGCCAGCCCCTGGAGCGGCGGGAGATGGAGTCGGCGATCGCCTCCGGCCGGGCCCGCGAGGCCTTCGAGCGCTGGGCCGCCCTCCAGGGGGCCGACCCCGCCTGGCTGCGCGCCCCCCGCTGCGAGCTGGCGCCGGTGGTCCGCCCCCTGCTGGCGCGCCGGAGCGGCACCCTCGCCGCGGTGGACGTGCGCCAGCTCGGGCTCCTCCTGGTAGAGGCCGGCGGCGGCCGGGCTCATCCAGGGGACGCCATCGACCACGGGATCTCCCTGGAGACCCGGGCCCGCCTGGGCCAGCCGGTGGCGGCGGGGGAGGAGCTGGCCCGGGTCTACCTGCGTCGGGACGACGAGCGCCTGGTGGAGGCCTTCGCGGCCTGCTACACGGTGGGGGAGCGGGGGGAGGCTCCACCCTTGATAGCGGCGAGGGTGGGGTAGCGCTGCGATATCATCCCGCCCCATGAAGGCCGCCATCCTCGCCGTCGGCTCGGAGCTGCTGGGCACCGACCGGCTGGACACCAACTCCCTGAAGCTGACGGCGCTCCTCGACCGCTACGGCGCCGAGCTGGTCGCCAAGGCGGTGATCGGCGATTCCGAGAGTGAGATCGCGGCCGAGCTGCGGACCCTGCTCCCCCGGGTCGACCTGATCCTGATCACCGGCGGCCTCGGGCCCACCGCCGACGACGTCACCCGCGAGGCGGTCGCCGCCGCTCTCGGCCGCGGGCTCCACCTGGACGAGGGGGTCCTCGCCTCCCTGGAGCGCCGCTTCCAGTCGCTGGGCTGGAAGATGCCCGAGGTCAACCGCCGGCAGGCCTGGGTGGTGGACGGCGCGGAGGTGCTCCCCAACAGCCGGGGGACGGCGCCGGGGATGCGCGTCGAGAACGGCGGCTGTGCCCTGTTCCTCTTCCCCGGCGTCCCCACCGAGATGGAGGGGCTGATGGAGTCCTTCCTGGAGCCCTGGCTCGCCGAGCGCTCCGGCGGCATTGCCCGCGAGACCGCGGTGCTCAAGATCG
>JAICSG010000930.1 GCA_025937035.1 Thermoanaerobaculia bacterium
CGCAGGAGGGGCGCTGATGAAGGAAGCCAAGGGCAGGGCGTTCCGGCTGGGCCTCGGCGTGGCGGCGGCGGTGGCGTTGCTGATCGCGCTCGGGGCCTTCCTGCCGCTCTCGCGGCCCGGCGCCGACGTACCCACCGTGCGGATCGAGCCGGCGGACCTCGTGCGCAGCGTGCCCGCCCAGGGGGATCTCCGGGCCGTGCACGCCACGCCGATCTCCGTTCCCATGGGACAGGGCCCTTTCCGCATCGGCTGGCTGGCCCAGGACGGCTCGCTGGTCAAGGCGGGGGACGTGGTCATCCGCTTCGATCCCAGCGCCCTGGAGAAGCGGCTGATCGACGCCCAGGACGACCTGCGCTCCGCCCGGCTGGAGATGGAGAAGGAGCAGCTCTCCGGCCTCTCCGAGGTCCGCAAGCTGGAGAAGGACGCCGCCATGGCCCGCGTCGAGCTGGAGCAGGCGAGCCACTTCCAGAAGAAGGACGCCGAGATCTTCTCGCGCAGCGAGATCATCGAGTCGGACATCGACCAGAAGCTCGCCCAGGAGAAAGAGACGCACGCCGAGGCCTCGCAGCATACCCACGAGAAGCTCACCGGCACCGAGGTCGCCCTCCTGCAGATCAAGGTCCGCCAGGCCGAGGCCAAGATCCAGCAGGCCAGGGCCGGCCTCCAGGCGCTCTCGGTCACCGCGCCCCACGACGGCGTGCTGATCCTCAAGCGCAACTGGCGGGGCGACACCACCCGCGTGGGGGACAACGTCTGGAACGGCCAGCCGCTGGCGGAGATCCCCGACCTCTCGACCATGCAGGCCGAGGTCTACGTGCTGGAGGCGGACGCCGGCGGCCTCAAGGTGGGCAAGCCGGCCACGGTCACCGTCGAGTCGGCGCCGGGGGTCACCTATCCGGCCAAAATCAAGCGGGTGGACACCCTGGCCAAGCCGCGCATCCCCGGCTCGCCGGTGCAGTACTTCGCCGTCACTCTGGCGCTCGACAAGACCGATCCAAAAGTCATGAAGCCGGGCCAGCGGGTGCAGGCGACCCTCCTGCTCGACCAGCGTAAGGACGCCCTGATGGTCCCCCGGCAGGCGGTCTTCGACCGCGAGGGGCGCTCGGTGGTCTACCGCAAAGGAGCGCGCGGCTTCGAGCCGGTGGAGGTGAAGCTCGGCACCTCCACCATGGGCCGCATCGTCGTCGAATCCGGGATCTCCAGGGGGGACGTGCTCGCGTTGCGCGATCCCACGCGCCCGGCCGGGACCCCCGAGGTCAAGCCCAAAAAGCTGTCCGCTCCGCCGCCGCGGGCCCCGCAGGGGGGCGGCATCATGATCACCATCGGATGACGCCCGAATGACACCCCAAGAGGCCTTCCGCTCGGCGCTGGACAACCTGGCGGCGCACAAGCTGCGCTCGGCGCTGACCATGCTCGGCATGATCTTCGGCGTCGGCGCCGTGATCGCCATGATGTCGATCGGCGCCGGGGCCGAGCGCCAGGCCCTAGCCTCGATCGAGCGGCTGGGGCTGCGCAACGTGATCGTGCGCGCCAAGACCTTCAAGGACGACGAGCTGCGCGAGATCCGCCAGCAGTCGCTCGGTGTCTCCCAGCGCGACGCCGCCGCCATCGCCGAGGCGGTCCCCGGGGTCGACCTGGTGGTGCCGCGCATCCACATCGACCCCTACAAGGTGATCTCCCCCTCCGGCAAGACCGACGGCGCCGCCGTCTATGGGGTCACCCCCCGCTACGGCGAGCTGGCCCATCTGGCCCTGGCCGAGGGGCGCTTCCTCGATCCGCTCGACGAGACCACCCACGCCCAGGTCTGCGTGATCGGCCCGGAGGTGCGGCGCGACCTCTTCGGCTACGGCCAGGCGCTGGGAGGCCTGGTGAAGGTCAACGACGTCTGGCTGGAGGTGGTGGGCGTGCTGGCCGCCGACGCCGCTCCAGCGGCCACGGCGACCGGCTCCGGCGCGGGCGCCGCCGGGAAGGGGAGCGAGGGGGGAGCGGACGCCTCGGCCTCGTCTGCTGGCGGCGCCGCGGGCCCGTCCTCGCGCGAGATCTACCTCCCGCTCTCCACCGCCGACCGCAAATTCGAGCACCCGGTGCTCGCCTCGCCGCTCGATGAGATCGTGGTCCGCTTGAAGCCCGGAGCGAGCGGCGAGGAGACGGCCAGCGTGATGCGCGACCTCCTGGACCGGCTGCACGCCGGCATGGGGGACTACGAGCTGGTGGTCCCCGAGGCGCTGCTGGCCGAGAGCCGGCGCACCCAGCGGCTGTTCAACGTGGTGATGGGGGCGATCGCCGGCATCTCCCTGCTGGTGGGGGGGATCGGCATCATGAA
>JAICSG010000260.1 GCA_025937035.1 Thermoanaerobaculia bacterium
GCGCGCCTACGGCCTGGAGTCGCTCCGCTTCGGCCGCGAGTACCTGATCCCCAAGCCGTTCGACTACCGGGTGCTGCTGCGGATCCCCCCGGCGGTGGCCAAGGCGGCCATGGAGACCGGCGTGGCGCGGGTCCCCATCCCCGACTTCGAGGCCTACACCCGGCGTCTGGAGACGCTGATCTCCCGCCGGCTGGAGCTGATGCGGGGCATCATCGACCAGGCCCGGCGCTCGCCGCGGAGGGTGGTCTTCCCCGAGGGGGAGCACGAGCAGATCCTGCGCGCCGCCAAGGTCCTGGTCGACGAGGGGATCGCCCATCCGATCCTCCTCGCCCGCCGGGAGGTGATCGCCGACCGGCTGCGCGCCCTCGACCTGCCCGAGGAGCGGCTCACCATCATCCACAACGAGAGCTCGGCGCTGTTCGACCCCTACGTCCGCAGGCTGCACGAGATGCGGTGCCGGGACGGCATGACCATGGTCGAGGCGCGCAAGCGGATGCGCCAGCGCAACTACTTCGGCACCATGATGGTGGAGATGGGGGACGCCGACGGCCTGATCTCCGGGCTCACCCAGTCCTACCCGGAGACGATCCGGCCGGCCCTTCAGATCGTGGGCACCCGCAGCGGCGTCCGGCGGGTCTCCGGCGCCTATGTCCTGATCCTCCAGGACCGCCTGTTCTTTCTGGCGGACACCACGGTCAACATCGATCCCACCCCCGAGGAGCTGGCCGAGATCGCCCTGCTCACCGTGGGCTTCGCCCGCCGCTTCAGCGTGGTCCCCCGGGTCGCCATGCTCTCCTTCTCGAACTTCGGCTCCAACACCCACCCCTCCGCCCGCAAGGTGCGGCGGGCGGTCGAGATCGTCTCCCGCCTGGAGCCGGAGCTGGAGATCGACGGCGAGATGCAGGCCGACACCGCCGTCTTCGAGCAGATCCTCCAGGAGAGCTACCCCTGGAGCCGGCTGCGGCAGCCGGCCAACGTCCTCATCTTCCCCGAGCTGCAGTCGGCCAACATCGCCTACAAGCTGATCTGGCGGCTGGCCGGGGCGGAGGCGATCGGCCCCGTCCTCCTGGGAGTGGCGAAGCCCATCCACGTCCTCCAGAGCGGCCTGGAGGTGAGCGATATCGTGAACATGGCGGCGCTCTGCGTGGTGGACGCGCAAGAGCTGCCGGAATGACCCGGTGAGGGTCCGGATGGAAGAAAAGCGTTCTCCCGGGGTAAAATCGGGGAGCCAGCAATTCCCCTGAAGGAGGCTCTATCATGAAGCGCGTTTCGTCTCTCGCCCTTAGCGGTGCCCTGCTGCTCGCGGCTCTCGCGGCGCCGGCCCTGACCCGTGCGGCGGCCAAGGGGGGCAGCGAGAAGCCCCGCATCGCCGTCCTCGAATTCAAGAACAAGGCGGACAACCAGTGGTGGTACCACGGCGGCGCCCAGGCGGCCCAGGACGTGTTCGTCACCGAGCTGGTCAAGAGCGGCAAGTTCCGCGTCGTCGAGCGCGAGCAGCTCGAGGCCCTGATGCAGGAGAAGAACCTCTCCCTGTCGGGCGACGTCGATCCCAAGACCGCAGTCCGCGCCGGCAAGCTCCTGGGGGTCAACTACATCCTGACCGGCGCGGTGACCGAGTACGGCACCACCGACGTGAGCGGTGGTGGCGGCGGCGTCTTCGCCGGCAAGCGCAAGTTCGTGGCGGCCCTCAACGCCCGCCTGATCGACACCAGCACCGGCGAGGTGGCCTGGGCCGACGAGGCGAGCCAGGAGGAGTCCAGCATCAAGGTGTCGGTGTTCGGGGTCGGCGGCGGCGTCGACGACAACCGGATGTTCGACAAGGTGATGAAGCCCTGCATCCAGAAGCTCGTCGCCAGCCTCAAGGCGGCCGACCTGTAATCGCTGACGCCTGTAATCGCTGACGTAAAAAGGGCACCCTCGCGGGTGCCCTTTCCCTTCCGGTTCTATCCCGCCGCCACCACCCGCGGCGCGCCCCCCGCCCCCTCCCCCCAGATCCGGGTGAGCACGCGCTGGAAGTTGCCGCCCAGGATCAGCTCGATCGACCGGTCGTCGTAGCCCCGGCGGATCAGCCCCTCGGTGAGGTCGAAGACCCGGCGCGCGGGGGGCATCCCCCGGACGGCGTAGCGGGCGGGCACCACCCCGGTCCGCGGATCGGCGGCGTCGGCGGCCACGTCGCTCCCGATCCCCACGTGCTCGATGCCCGCCACCCGGGCCACGTGATCGAAGTGGTCGAGCACCCCGTCGATGGTGGCCGGGGGGTGCCCGCTGACGAAGGCGGCCACGGCGGTGATCCCCATCACGCCGCCGCGTCCGGCCATCGCCCGGATCACCGTATCGGATTTACAACGGGGATTGGCCGTCAGCGTCCGGCAGTTCGAGTGGGTGATCAGCACCGGCTGCCGGGAGACCGCGAAGGCGTCCAGGCAGGTGCGCTCGGAGCAGTGGGAGACGTCGACCACCATGCCCACCCGGTTCATCGCCGAGACGATCTCGGCGCCGTAGGGGGTGAGCCCGGTGTCCTGGGCCTCGAAGCAGCCGCAGCCGATGCGGTCGCGGGCGTTATAGGTGAGCTGCGAGACCCTCTGGCCCAGGGCGTGGAAGGCCGCCACGTCGGCCGCCGCGCGGAAGTGGCTGGAGCTCTGGAAGCCGACCAGGACGCCGACCTTCCCCTCCGCCCGCACGCGCTGGAAGCCCTGGCCGGATTCGATGCGGACGAAGCAGTCCGGACGGCGGTCGAGGAGGCGGCTCCAGCCGGCCAGCCAGTCGCGCGCCGCCTCGTAGGGATTGGGATCGTCCGGCTCGACGGCGGGGTGGAAGACCTTGACGCCGGAGGCGCGCAGGGCCGCGAGGTCGGCCGGCCCGAAGGCGGCGGGGTCGCGCTGCCAGGCCCAGAGCTTCGGCCAGTCGAGGGTGAGGAGGCCGAGCATGTCGATGACCATCGACCGCCCGACCAGCTCGACCGCGCGGGCCGAGACCACCGGTCCGTCCGCGGCGAAGAGGCGGAACCGCCCGAGGTTGACCATGGGCCCGGCGATCAGGCCGGCGCCGGCGAGGGCTCCCGCCTTCAGGAATTCACGACGATTGAACGACAACTGCCCAACACCTCTTGAATGTTGGGCACAGTGTACACCTTACCCTGGCCTGGAGCCAGGGTTTGTAATTCAGGAGATGTCAGGCCGCCGGCCGGCGGCCCGTCTTACCGCAGCCGCTCGAAGCGGAGCCCGGGATCGCTGCGCAGCTTCTCGAGGAAGAGGCCGATCTCGCGGGCCAGCTTGGCGGTGGCGCGCTCGCGCTCGGCGGCCTTCTGGAAGAAGAGCAGCGCCGCCAGGGCCTCGCGCGGGACCTCCTGGGTCTGGAAGATGCCGGCCATCTCCAGCGACAGCCGCTTGACGTCGGTGGCCGAGCCCAGCAGGGCGTGGAGCGCCGTCAGCTCGAGGGTGACCAGGGCGGCGTCATAGGCGATACCGCGGGCGGCGAAGTCCTGCCGCAGCCCCTCGAAGATCTGGATGGCGTCCTCGGTCTGCCCCAGGCCGGCGGCGACGCGCCCCTCGGCCCAGCGCAACCGCAGCAGGTCGACCGGGTTGCCGAGCTCGCGGAAGAGCGCCGCGACCTCGGGGAGCATGACCTTCGCCTCGCCGTAGGCCTCGATGGTGGCCAGGTTCCAGAGGAGGTTGTGGCGCAGGCAGACGTACAGGCGCGGGTCGCGCTCGCGGTCGATCATGGGCTCGGCGCGCTGCAGAAGGCCGATCGCCTGCTCGGGCTCACCCATCTCGGCGAGGGCCAGGGCCTTCTTGAGCAGGGTGCGGCCAGCCAGATGGCCGTCCCCGCCGCCGGCGGCGTGGAGGGCGTACATCCGGTCGAGGATCTCGAAGGCGTCCGGGAAGCGCCGCTGGGCGATCCGCAGCGAGGACTTCATCTCCAGGTACATCGGCTCGTAGCCGAAGACATCGCCAAGCCCCGCCCCCGCGTCCCACCAGGCGTCGGCGATCGAGAAGGACTCGTCGGCGTTGCGCAGGTCGCCCTGGACGCGGCGGGCGTTGCCGTCGTGCGCCCAGGCGTATCCCCGGAGCTGATAGAGCCGGCCCGTGCAGCCCGGCTCGTCTTCCTTGAGCAGGTCGGAAATCAGGACCGCCAACTCGGCGGACTCGACGGCGCGCTCGGGATCCACCGCGGTCTGCCGCACGCTCTCCTTGCAGAGCAGCTCGCAGAGCCCCCAGGTGACGAACCGCCGGTGCATACGGACCAGGTGGTATTGATCCTCGAAGCGGTAGGGCTGGAGCTCAGCCCAGAGCTCTGGCGCCTCGAGCCGCGATCCTGCCAGAGCGTTTGCCACATCGTTCATGATGCGTTCCTTGTGTAGAGCCTACCCGTCTCCGATGTCGAAATTACTCGTTGCTATATCCAGAGCCGCTCATTGCGGCGTGCCGACCGGGTCCATCTGACCACCGGTATCCGAGGACGTCGTCGTGGTGGTCCCGGTGGACGGCGAGGTCGAGCCGACGGGATCCATCTGGCCGCCGGTCTTCAGCCAGCCAGCTGTAAGCAAATTCCATACCGCGCTGAGGACTCCAACTTCGTGAGTCGACTGGGTGGTATGCGCCGAATGCCGGGCGGGGGTCCGGGCCTGCAGAAGCCCCGGAGCCAGAAGAACTGCCAGAAGAAGGGTGATCGAGATCCGCCGAACCGTAGAGCGCATGGCTGCTGTCTCCTTTTTCCTTTCTCGCGGCTGTCTCGTGAGCCCCGCCACCCCCAGCCTTGCAGCGCAAATAGCCCAAAGCATAAGGCGTGCCAACCCTCGCAAACTCCTGCCAGGACTGATTTTTGTCACTCGGGGAGGACGCCGATTGCCACCTCGGCGGGAGAGCCGCGCCGCCCAAGTCGTCCCTTCTCAGCAATGGATGAGTAATTTTCTACATGGCTACCTGGCCAGGGGGAGCAGCTCTGGAGCGCCTCTTGCTTGCAAACCCCCGGTGCCCGGCCCACCCATCCGGGTGGGTGATTTTCGGTCTTGCACCGCGCCACGGGGTTGCAGTAGAGTCCCCGGCTTGTGACGACTTTCACAAAGTCTCTTGACTCTTTGTCCCTTGAACCGCGACCGGCGGTCAGATATTGTCGCCGGCCGGGATTCTAGGGAGGGTGGCTCCCATGCAGATTTTCCATCGCAGCAGCAACACGATCGCCAAGGTCAGCATCTTCGGGTCGGTCTTCTTCATCGGCTTCCTCCTCTGGGTGCTCTACACCCTGGAGGCCTCGGGCTACACGACCGGGCAGTACGTCGTGAAGCACCAGCCGGTGCCGTTCAGCCACGAGCACCACGTGCGGGGGCTGGGGATCGACTGCCGCTACTGCCACACCTCGGTCGAGCGGTCCTCGTTCGCGGGCCTGCCGCCCACCGAGACGTGCATGAACTGCCACCGGCAGATCTGGACCAACGCCGAGCTGCTGGAGCCGATCCGGGCCAGCTACCGGGACAACGTGCCGGTGCAGTGGACCCGGGTCCACGACCTTCCCGACTTCGTCTACTTCAACCACTCCGTCCACATCGCCAAGGGCATCGGCTGCTACTCCTGCCACGGCAAGGTGAATCAGATGCCCCTGATGCTCCAGAACGCCTCGCTGCAGATGCAGTGGTGCCTCGACTGCCACCGCGACCCGGTGAAGAACGTGCGGCCGCGGGAAGAGGTGTTCAACATCGACTGGGAGCCCGAGAAGCCCAGCACCTGGTCGAGCCTGGCGGCCAACGCGCAGGCGATGGGAGTGCCGGTGGAGGTGGCCTCGAAGCCGGGCTGGGCCCCCACGTCGGCCGAGGTGGCGCGGCTGCGGCCGCAGCTGGCGAAAGAGTACGACCTTCATTCTTTGACGAGCTGCTCGACGTGCCACCGCTAAAGGCGGCGGGCGCGGGGCAGAGGCAGGCAGATCCGCGGCGTCGCCGACGGACCAACAACGAGAGCGAGCGAACCTGATGGACAGCGTCAACGCGAAGGGCAAATGCGGAGCGGAGGCCGCTCCCAAGCCGGAACCCGCCCGGCTCGACCTGGAAGAGGTGCGGGAGAAGCTGCGGGCTCAGAAGGGACCGGAGTTCTGGCGCAGCCTCGACGAGCTCGCCGGCACGCCGGAATTCGAGGACCTCCTCCATCGCGAGTTTCCCCGCTTCGCGTCGGA
>JAICSG010000851.1 GCA_025937035.1 Thermoanaerobaculia bacterium
ATCGCCGAGCGGTCCCGCCGGGCGAGGTAGCGCATCAGGCGGATGGAGGGGAGGAGACGCTGGTCGGGCTTGAGGGAGAGGAAGAGCCGGAGATAGCCCTGGCGGCCCAGCCGGTAGAGGCCGACCAGATGGCGCTTGAGGTCGGTCCGGGCGGTGTCGAGGGCGCCCTGGAGGCGGGCCACCTCGGCCTCCCCCTCCTCCACCTTCCTGGCCGCGAGATCGCGGGCCGTGACCGCCTCGTTGAGCCGCGCCTCCTGGAGGCTCAGCTCGACCCCCACCGCGTCGATCTCCCCCTGCACCCCCGTCTGCGCCTTGCGGGCCTCCGCCAAGCGGCCGGTGAGCCTGGCGATTTCCATGCGGATCGCGGCCAGCTCCGCCTCGCGCGAGGGTTTCTCGGCGGGGAGGGGGGCGACGAGGAGAAGAATCACCAGGAGCCCAGCCCCGAAGGGGCGATAATTCCGGAATCGATGCACCGCGGGAGAATCCTACCCCCCCGCCGCCTTCTGCTCCCCCGTCCCTCCGCTCCCGCTCAGCTCATGGAAGAGGAAGCTCAGCTCGTCGGCGGCCTCGTCGATCTTCTTGGAGACCGGCTTGCCGCCCCCGTGGCCGGCGCGGGTCTCGATGCGGATCAGCGTCGGATGGGGGCCGGCATTGGCGTACTGGATCGCCGCCGCGAACTTGAAGCTGTGGGCCGGCACCACCCGGTCGTCGTGGTCGGCGGTGGTGATCAGGGTCGGCGGATAGGCCGTGCCCGGCTTCAGGTTGTGGTACGGCGAGTAGGCGTAGAGCGCCTTGAGCTCCTCCGGGTTCTCCGGCGAGCCGTAGTCCGAGGTCCACCCCCAGCCGATGGTGAACTTGTTGAAGCGCAGCATGTCGAGCACGCCCACCCCCACGATCACCGCGCCGTAGAGGTCCGGCCGCTGCACCATGCAGGCGGCGGTCAGCAGGCCGCCGTTGCTGTAGCCGGCGATCGCCAGCTTGTGGCGGGAGGTGTAGCCGTTGGCGATCAGCCACTCGGAGGCGGCGATGAAGTCGTCGAAGACGTTCTGCTTCTTGAGCTTCATCCCCGCCTGGTGCCACTCCTCCCCGTACTCCCCTCCCCCCCGGAGATTGGCCACCGCGTAGATGCCCCCCCGCTCCATCCACACCAGGTGGGCGGTCGAGAAGGCGGGGACCACCGAGACGTTGAAGCCGCCGTACCCATAGAGGTAGGTCGGATTCGAGCCGTCGAGCTTCAGCCCCTTCTTGTAGGTGAGGAACATCGGGATACGGGTGCCGTCCTTGCTCGGGAAGAAGACCTGCTTCGTCTCGTACTGGCCAGGGTCGAACCCCTTGATCTCCGGCCGCCGGAAGATGGTCGCCCGGCCGGTCTCCAGGTCGTAGCGGTAGATCGTGCCCGGCGCCGTGAAGCTGGAGAAGGAGTAGAAGGTCTCGCGGTCCTTGCGCCGGCCGGTGAACCCCTCGGCCGAGCCCAGCCCGGGCAGCTCCACCTCCCGCAGCGGCTTGCCCGTGAGGTCGAATTGCCGCACCTGGCTGTGGGCGTCCTTCAGATAGAGGGCTACGAAGGTGTCGTTGAGACAGGTGGCCCCCTGGAGGGTCTCGGCCCCCTGGGGGATCAGCTCGCGCCACTTCTCCCGGGCGGGATCGCGCACGTCGATCGCGATCACCCGGCCGCGCGGCGCGCCGGAGTCGGTCTGCATCCAGAAGACGGGGCCGTCGTTGTCGATGAAGCTGTAGGCGGCGTCGAAGCGGTCCAGCAGCTCGACCACCTTGGCGCCCGGCCGCTGGAGGTCCTTGTAGAAGATGCCGTTCTCGGTCTCCGTCCCCTTCCAGGCCTGGATGATCAGGTACCGGCCGTCCTCGGTGACGGCGGCGATGAAGCCCATCTCCTTGCTGTCCGGCCGCTGGTAGACCAGCTCGTCGGCCGACTGCGGGGTGCCGATCCGGTGGTAGTAGAGCTTCTGGTAGAAGTTCGCCTCCTCCAGCGGGCGCCCGGCGCGCGGCTCGTCGTAGCGGCTGTAGAAGAACCCCTTGTTGTCGTGCGTCCAGGCGGCGAGCGAGAACTTGACCCACTTCAGCACGTCCGGCAGATCGCGGCCGGTCTCCACGTCGCGCACCCGCCACTCCTGCCAGTCCGACCCTCCGGAGGAGAGGCCGTAGGCGAGGAGCTTGCCGTCCTCGCTGACGCTCCAGCCGGTCATCGCGATCGTGCCGTCGTGCGACAGAGTGTTGGGATCGAGCACCAGCTTGGGCTGGCCCCCCAGGGTGTCGACCCGGTAGAGGACGTTCTGGTTCTGGAGGCCGTCGTTACGGGTGAAGAAGTAGCGCCCGCCGTGCTGGATGGGCACGCTGTAACGCTCGTAGTTCCACAGCTCGGTCAGCCGCTTGCGGATCGGCTCCCGCTCGGGGATCGCCGCCAGATAGGCCGAGGTCAGCCGGTTCTGCGCCGCCACCCAGTCGCGCGTCTGCTGCGAGTCGAGATCCTCCAGCCAGCGATAGGGATCGGCAACCTTGACGCCATGGTACTCATCCACCTGCTCGACACGGC
>JAICSG010000817.1 GCA_025937035.1 Thermoanaerobaculia bacterium
CAGTCGAAGGGGGGCGCCTTGCCGAGATACGGGCCGGAACGGATGAAGGCCCCGGCAAGGAGGCCCGCGAGCGCCGACTGCACCGAGGTCGCCAGCAGCACCGAGCGCCAGGCAGGCATGCCGCCGGTTCCGAAGATCGGCAGCGCGTTCAGCAGGTGGGGGACCCCCGAGCCGAGCGTCAGCGCCCCGACCAGGAGGCCGATGCCGAAGCCGCGGTCCTCGCGGCACCAGGAGGCGACGAGCTTCATGCCCGGCGGGTAGACCCCGGCGAGCGCGACGCCGGTCAGGAACCGCAGCGCGAGCGCCGGAGCCAGCCCCACGCCGAGCAGGGGGATGGCGGCGTTCGCGGCGGCGGCGAGGAGGGCGCTCCCCGCGACCAGCCGGTGCGCCGGCACCCGGTCCGCCAGGTTGAGCACCGCCGAGAGGAGCGCGCCCAGCACGAAGCCGATCTGCACGCTCATGGTGAGCCAGGAGGTCTCGCCGCCCGAGAGCTTCCACTCCGCCGTGAGTTGGGGCACCACCGCCGAGGCCGAAAACCAGACCGTCATCGCGAGCAGGATCGTCGCGGCCAGCAGCCCCACCTGGGTCCATTTGTGGCTCATGATTTATTCGATCCGATGTTCCGTCACGGCTCCCGAGAGGCTCCGGCCGGCGGTATCGATGTAGAGATGTCCGCCCGTCACCGAGAGGTGCAGCTTCATCCGCCGGTCGAGGAGGGAGACCAGGTCGGCCAGGAGCTGACGGTCCACGGCGTGGATGCGGATCTCCTCCGCGCGATGGATGCGCTCGCCCTCGAGGCGGCGGAGGAGGGAGCGGGGCTCCTTGTGGGTGTAGACGGCCACCCGGTCCGCGGCCTTGGCGGCCTTGTGGAGGCGGGCCGCGTCGGGAGTGCCGACCTCGATCCAGAGCTTGACGTGCCCGGCGGGATCGCGGATCCAGAGGGCGGGCTCGTCGCCGTCCGAGAGCCCCTTCGAGAAGGCGATCCCCTCCTCATACTCCAGGCAATAGGCGAGGACCCGCGTCCAGAGATAGTCCTCGGTCTCCGAAGGATGGAGGGCGGCGCGGACGGCCAGCGTCTCGTAGACGCCCCGGTCCGAGTCGGCGAGCTCGACGTCGAAGTTGTAGATCGTGGAGGTCAGGGCCATCGCGCGTCGGATGATCGCACAGTGTGGGCTCCGACATAACTTTTGGACCATCTATAATGCGCGGACCGGACGACTGCCCGGTGCTCATTCCAAGAGGAGACTTCATGAAGAAGATCATCCGTTTCGCTGGTCTGGCCGCCGTAGTAACCCTGACGTTCTGGATGCCCACTCACCCCGAGGCACAGGCCTCCACTTTGCCGGACTGCACGACGATCAATCGCAGAGCCTGCGATCCGTCCATCCCCGGAACGGCCCAATGCTACTGGTATACCGCGCAGGAACCGGGTAGCTGCACCTGCGATCCAGCGACCTTGAAGTGGAGCTGTGCCCTCTAAGCTTGAGGGGGTTTGACCCCTCTCCCCAAAGGGGGCGAGGGGTCCTCCCCCGACAAGGCGGCGTCCGGAGTTTTATTTCAGCGCGTCGAGCGCCGTCCGGATCTCTCCCCTTCGTTCACTTGAACGTCCGGAAAAACCAGTCGAACACCTTCTTCACCGTGGGCGTCAGCTTCCCCCGCCGCCAGGTGTCGGCCGCCTTCTTCACGACCTCCCCCTGGGTGGGGTAGGGGTGGATGACGCTCGCGATCTGATTCAGCCCGATGCCGTGCGTCACCGCCAGGCAGAGCTCGCCGATCATGTCCCCGGCGTGCTCGGCCACCAGGGTGGCGCCGAGGATCTTCCCCTCTTTCGAGCCCTTTTCCACGTGGAGCCGCAGGAATCCCTCGTCCGCGCCGTCGAGGATGGCGCGGTCGACATCGGGGAGATGGATCGTCAGGGTCTCCACCTCCAGTCCCTTCTCGCGCGCGTCCTTCTCGTACATCCCCACGTGGGCGATCTCGGGGGTGGTGTAGGTGCACCAGGGGATGGTGAGCGCCGAGGCCTTGGCGCGGCCGAAGAAGAGGGCGTTCTGGATCACGATGCGCGCCTGGGCGTCCGCGATGTGGGTGAACTGGAAGCGGGAGGCCACGTCACCGCAGGCGTAGATGTTCTTGTTGCTGGTGCGGAGGTTGTCGTCCACCTCGACCCCGCGCTTGCCGTACCGCACCCCGGCCGCCTCCAGCCCCAGCCCCTCGACGTTCGGCGCCCGGCCGGCGGCGATCAGGATCTCGTCCGCCGCCACCTCCTGACGCCGGCCGTCGCGCTCGAAGACCACCACCTTGTCGCCTCCCCGGCGCCGGGCCTCCACCACCTTCATGCCGAATTCGAAATGGACGCCGCTGGCGATCATCGCCTGCTGGACGATCTCCGCGGCGTCGGCGTCCTCGCGGGGGAGCACGTGTCCCTCCTGCACGAGATGGATGACGTGACTGCCGAAGCGGGCGAACGACTGGGCCATCTCACAGCCGATGGGGCCGCCGCCGATCACCACCAGCCGCTTGGGGAGCTCGGTGAGGTTGAAGATCGTCTCGTTGGTGCGGAACCCCACCTCGGCGAGCCCGGGGATTGAGGGTTCGGCGGCGCGGGCGCCGGTGGCGATCACCGCGCGGCGGAAGCGGAGCCGCTGGCCACCGACCTCGATGGTGTCCGGCGACACGAAACGGCCGTCCCCCAGGAAGAC
>JAICSG010000758.1 GCA_025937035.1 Thermoanaerobaculia bacterium
ACGTTGCGATGGCCCACGATCGCGCTCCAGGGGATCTCAGGATGGGCGATTCTGAATGATTCCGAGACTCGTCGCGCGGCTTCTCCAAGGATCTGGAAGCCTCGCTCCACGGCCATCTGAAGCATCTTGTTGGAGCCGTACTCGCTCTCGGAAGCCCCGCGGGTAAAGTCCAGGATGTCCGAGCGGCCTGCAGCATGTCCCAGAGATAAGCCGCGTCCCGCTCCTCAGGCCGCATGGATCACCTGATGAGTACGGAGGATCTCGCGGCGGCGGAAGGGGTTGCGGATGGCATCCTTTTCAACAAGATCCACCTTCCGGCCCAGCAGCCGTTCGAGCTCCTCGCGCATGGAGATGACGTCCCAGAGGCTCCACGGCGCCTCCCGGTCGAAGGTCACCAGCACGTCCACATCGCTCTCCGGAGAGAAGTCTTCCCGCAGGACCGAGCCGAAAAGCGCGAGCTCCTGAACCCGCCACTTGCGGCAGAACGCGCTCAAGGCCTCGAGAGGTAAACGGATCCGTGCGCTTGGAGGCTGGACGGTCATGGCTCGCTCCAGGCTCCCAGTCTATATCACCGCATCGGCGGCCCAATCCCGACCTGATACCATCCCCCTCCCATGACTCTCGCCACCCTGCTCGCCCACTTCGTCGACTGGCGGGTCCGCGAGCGGGGCCGGTACTACTTCCAGACGGGACGGGTCCAGATCGTCGGCGCCGGGCCGGAGACGGTCGAGGCGGTGGTCTCGGGGACCGAGCAGTACAAGGTGTCGCTGCGGCGGGAGGAGGCCAACGTCTGGGTCTTCTGCACGTGCGCGTTCTTCGAGGGGGGCGAGCCCTGCAAGCATGTGTGGGCCACGGTCCTCGCCGCCGACGAGCGGAAGGCCCTCCGCGGCTCCGCGGGCGATCTCCCCCGCACCATCCTCATGCCCGGCGCCGCCCTGGAGCGCGTGCGGCCGGTCCAGACGTGGCGCGACGTCCTCGCCCAGCTCGCCGCCAGCCCCGCTCCCCACCCCACCCCCTCCCTGATCACCGACGGCCGGGAGATCCTCTATCTGCTCGACCTCCCCGATACCCTCAAGCGCCAGCAGCTCACCGTGCGCGCCGTCACCGGCCGGCGGCACGAGGACGGCTCGTGGCAGGCGGTCAATCCCCTGACCCTGCGCCGCGACGACGTCCCCCAGCTCCCCGAGCCGGACCGCACCCTGCTCTCCCTGCTCAGCCTGGCGGCGGCCGAGTCGCCGGCCCAGCGGTGGTCCACGATCGACCCCGCGGCCCAGGTGCCGGCGGTCGCCCCGCTCTCTCCGGCGGCGGCGCGCCTCCTCGTCCCCCAGCTCGGCGCCACGGACCGCTTCTGGACCCGCCCGGACAAGGAAGCGAAGATCGGCGAGCCCATCGTCTGGGATTCCGGCCTCCCCTGGGAGCTCTGGCTGGAGGCCGGCGAGGAGGAGGGGGGCGGCGTCCGGCTGACCGCCTCGCTCCGACGGGGGGAGGAGCGGCTGCCGGCCGAGCCGCGGCCGATCGTGCTCGGCGCCTCCGGTTTCCTGCTCGCCAATGATTCCATCAAGACTCGGCTGGCACCTCTCGCGGACGCCGGATCGCGGTGGCTCGCCCTGCTCGATCCCGCCCGGCCCCTGCGCGTCCCCGCCGCCGAGCGCGACGAGCTCCTCGGCCACCTGCTCGCCAAGGCCCATCTCCCGAATCTCGATCTCCCCGAGTCGATGCGCTTCGAGGAGGCCTTTCCCGCCCCCCGGCCGCTGCTGCGCCTGCAGCCTCCCGCCTGGCCCCGGGGCGCGCCCCGCGCCGAGCTCTCCTTCCTCTATGAGGGGCACGAGGTGGCCTCCGGCTCACCCCAGCGCGGGTTCTACCGGCCCGAGGAACGGCGTTTCCTCGTCCGCGACCGGCAAGCCGAGCAATGGAGCGCCGCCCGCCTGCGCGAGCTCGGCTTCCGCTCCGAGCCCGACCCGTTCTCCCGCCTGCCCGCGCTCCAGATCCCCGCCGGCCGTGTCCCCAAGGCCGTCTCCACCCTCCTCGCTGAAGGGTGGGCCGTGGAGGCGGAGGGGAAGCACTACCGCTCCGCCGGCCCCTTCCGGATGTCCGTCTCCTCGGGCGTCGACTGGTTCGATCTCCAGGGCGAGGCGGAATTCGAAGGCCGCACGGTGCCGCTGCCGGAGGTGCTCGCGGCGATCCGCCGGGGCGACCGCTTCGTCCCCCTGGGCGACGGCAGCCTCGGCATGCTCCCCGAGGAGTGGATCGAGAGGTTCGCCCCCATCGCCCGCCTGGGCACCGCCGAGGGGGATTCCGTGCGCTTCCGCTCCGTCCAGGCCGTGCTCCTCGACGCCTGGCTGGCGGACGAGCCCGAGATCACCTCCGACGAGTCCTTCGCGCGCGCCGGCCGGCGGCTCCACGAGTTCTCCCGGATCGCGCCGGCCGATCCGCCTCGCGGGTTCCACGGCGAGCTCCGCCCCTATCAGCGGGCTGGCCTGGGATGGCTCCACTTCCTGCGCGACTTCGGCTTCGGCGGGTGCCTGGCGGACGACATGGGCCTCGGCAAGACCGTCCAGGTGCTCGCCCTGCTCGAAGCCCGCCGCGAGCGCCGCGGGAAAGAGAAGCTCCCGCCGTCCCTGGTGGTGGTGCCGCGCTCCCTCGTCTTCAACTGGCTCAGCGAGGCGGCCCACTTCACCCCGGACCTCCGCGTGCTCGATCACACCGGTGCCGGCCGGTCCCGGGAAGGAAACCTTTTTCAGGATCACGATCTGGTGATCACCACCTACGGCACCCTGCGCAAGGACGTGGGCCTGCTGCGCGAGACGGCCTTCCTCGCGGCCGCGCGGGCGAGCGACGTGGTCGTGACGTCGTACGACGTGGCGACCCGCGACGTCGCGCTCCTCGGGCGGATCGTCTGGGATCGGCTCCTGCTCGACGAGGCACAGGACGCCAA
>JAICSG010001061.1 GCA_025937035.1 Thermoanaerobaculia bacterium
AGGGCTGCCTTGGGATGCGGGGGTTCCGGAAGAGCATGATGATTGTGCTCATGCGTCAATACTGACGCATGCGCCCTTCCGGCGCAAGCCGCTGCTCGAAACGGCGTGCGCGAAGCCGCGCGGTGGGGAAGTCAGCTCGCTTTCGCGTGAGGTGATCTCGCAACCACGATCCGACCCATGGCTCATGGGCCCAGGTAACCGTCCAGTGCCTTGAAAAGGGCGCGGCATTCTACCCGCTTGTGCTCAGGGGCCGTGCCCCTTATCCTCCGAGGCCATGAGCATGCAGGAGGCCCCCCCTGATCCCGGATGCCGCGAGTGTGCCCGGCTGCGCGCCGAGCTCGAGGCCGCGCTGCGGCGGATCGCCGAGCTCGAGGCCCTCGTCCACGAGCTGCGGCTCCGACTCGATCAGAATGCCTCCAACTCCTCGATCCCTCCCTCGGCCAATCCCCCCGGCGCCCCCAGGCCGGTCGTCAAGGCCCGCTCCGGGCGCCGGCGGGGCGGCCAGCCCGGCCACCCCGGCCATTTCCGCCGCCGATTGCCCCGGGAGCGGGTCCAGTGCGTCGTCGATTACGTCCCCGAGGCCTGCGCCGCCTGCCGGGCCCCGCTGCCGCCGGAGCCGACGCCCGACGATCCCGAGCCGACCTGGCACCAGGTCGCTGAGCTCCCCGAGCCGGCGGTGATCATCACCGAGCACCGGGGGCACGCGCGCACCTGCCCGAATTGCGGCGAGGTGACCCGCGCCGCGATCCCGGACCACGTCGCCGCGTACGTCATCGGCCCCCGCCTGGCCGCCACCATGTCCTACCTGGTCGGCCGCCACCACCTGAGCCGCCGCGGGGTGCGGGAATACGTCGAGGATGCGCTGGGCGTCCCCGTCTCGTTGGGCACGGTCGGGGCGCTGGAGCGGCAGACGGCTGCGGCCCTGGCCTCGGCCCACGACGAGGCCGGCGCGGCGGTCCGCACGGCCGAGGCCAAGAACGTCGACGAGACGGGCTGGAAGCAGGCCGGCGCCAAGCGATGGCTCTGGGCCGCCGCGACCGCCACGGTCGCCTTCTTCGTGATCCACGCGCGGCGGAACTGGGAGGGGCTCAAGGCGCTGCTGGGCGAGGCGATCGCGGGGATCGTCTGCAGCGACCGCTGGGGGACATACAATCGCTGGCCACCGGGACAGCGACAGGTCTGTTGGGCCCACCTGATCCGCGACTTCCGCAAGTGTGCCGACCGCGGCGGCGAGGCGGAGGCGATCGGGCGAGCCGGCCAGGAGGCCTCCGAGGAGCTGTTCGCGGCCTGGTGGGACTTCCGCCAGCGGAAGATCGACCGGACGGCGCTCCAGGCGGCGCTGGACCCCATCGCCCGCGACCTCCGCGCGGCGCTGGAGCGGGGTTGCGGCTGCGCCGATGCCAAGGCAGCGACCTTCTGCGAGAACCTGCTGGCGTTGTATCCGGCGCTGTGGCTGTTCGCGGGGATCGACGGGGTCGAGCCGACGAACAATCATGCCGAGCGGATCCTTCGCGGCGGGGTGCTGTGGCGGAAGAACGCGTTCGGTTGCCACAGTGAGGCGGGATGCCGATTCACGGAACGGATGCTGACGGTCGTCCAGACGCTCCGGCTGCAACATCGGTCGGTCCTGGACTACCTGGAACAGGCCGTCGCCGCTCATCGCCGCGGCGAACCCGCCCCGAAGTTGCTCGGCTAATCAAGGCACTGGACGGTTACGGGCCCAGAATGGTGAAGACCGGGGTCAGTGTATCCGTAGGATCGGTGCAACCTACCAGCCAGCCTAGGGTTATGGTTGGTTGCACCCATTCTACACTCGAGGCCCCACCAAGTCTGGCCCCATGAGCCGGAAGATCTTTCGGGTCGGCAAGGGAGACGTGAGCCCCTCTCCAGACTCGAGCTCCGACGGGAGGAGACTGCAGGCCGGAACCGATTTGCGACTCCGGG
>JAICSG010000575.1 GCA_025937035.1 Thermoanaerobaculia bacterium
AAGGGAAAAGCGCGGAGGAAAGATTTACCCGGGAGGAGGGTGGGCGGGCCGGCCTGCGGGCTCCCCATGGGTTACACCTGCCATGAGGGTGGCCTGTAGCCGACCCGGATTCGAGACCGGAATACCGGACCGAAAAGCGTCTACCAGCGGTCGCCGCCGCCGCTATACGCCCGTTGGCCGCCACCCGGGGGACGGTTCTCCCGCGGGCGCGCCTCGTTCACGTTGATCTTGCGGCCCATCAGGTCACGGCCGTTCAGATTGTTGATGGCGGCCTCGGCCTCCGAGCTCTCCGGCATCTCCAGGAAGCCGAACCCCTTCGATTGGCCCGTGACCTTGTCCTTGATGATGGTGCAGGACGACACTCTGCCGAATTCCTCGAAAGTCTGGCGCAATTGATCCTCGGTGATCCGGTAGGGCAGATTGCCCACATACAAATTCATCGCAGTCTCCTTTGGCATGTTCGGCGGTTCTTTGTAAGCAAAATCTCTGCCTGATTCGGGAATTTTCGCGCCGAGGTTTGAAGCCGAGGATTGAAGGGGCCGGGATGACGGGAATCCGCCATCCCGTAAGGCCGCGGGTCAGCCGAGGGAGGGGTAGAGCTGGCGGTAGCTGTCCGCCAGCACCAGGATACGCTTGACGTAATTACGCGACTCGTCGATGTTCAACGTCTCAAGAAAGTCGGCGAGCTGGGCGTCCGGCCCCTTCTCCGTCCACAGCCGCTGGATGCGGTTCGGGCCGCCGTTGTAGCTGGCGAGGGCCAGCTCCACGTTGCCGTCGAAGCGGTCGAGCAGCTCCTTGAAGTAGACCGACCCCAGCCGGACGCTCGTGGTGGGATCGTAGAGCCGGTCGGGCGCGTAGGGCACCCCCACCTTGTGGGACATCTCGCGGGCGGTGTCCGGCATGAGCTGCATCAGGCCGCGCGCCCCCACCGGGCTGGTGGCCTTGGGGTCGAAGGCGCTCTCCTGGCGGATGATGCCGGCGATCAGGTGGCCCGGCAGCCCCGTCTCCTGGGCGCACTCGCGGATCTGGTCGCCGAAGGTGAGCGGGTAGTAGGCGAAGAGGACCTCCGCCGGCACGTTCGCCTGATAGGGGCCGCCCAGCGCCGGGTAGGCCTCGCGCAGCAGCACCAGGCCGGTGCGCTGGTCCCCCTTGTGGCAGAGGATCAGCCCTTTGAGCGCCAGCACGTCCCGGGGGTTGGCCTTGCCGGCCACCAGCTCGAGCTCCTGGCTCGCCAGCTCGTCGAGGCCGAGATCGGTCAGGAGCTTGGCCCGGCGCAGCGCCGGCTCGGCCGGCCAGGCGTCGGCCGAGGCCTGCGAGAGCATCTCGGCGTTGGCGGGAGCGGCCGTCTCGCCCAGGCCGGAGGCCGCCTGCCGGGCGTAGAAGTCGGTGGTGTCCGAGGAGACCACGATCTGGCGGAAGAGCGCGTGCGCCTCCTCCCGCCGGCCCATCTCCTCCAGGGCGCGGGCCTGCCAGTAGCGGCCCCGCTGCGCGTCGCCGTCCTCCGGATAGAGATCGCCGAGCACGCTCCAGGCGGCCACCGCGCCGGCGCGGTCCCCGGCCTGATAGCTCAGCCAGCCGCGCTCCCAGAGCTCGCTCGCCCCGGTCTCGTCCAGAGGGTCGATCCGCCGCAGCAGCCGCAGGGTGTCGACCGCCGGGTCGAACAGGCTGGCCTTCTGGAAGTCCTTGTAAAGACGGCGCAGGGCGTCGGCCGAAAGCTGCAATTTCGCGTGGGTCCGCACCAGCTTGGCGAGCGAGATGGAGGCGGCGTCCGCCTGGCCCGCCTCGGCCATGGCCAGCACCCGCTCCCATTCGAGCGCGGCGCGCTCCTCGGAGCTCGACGGCATGAGCGTGTCCAGAAGGTTGAGCGCGTCGTGGCCGTCCCCCCCCTTGAGGAGGGTGCGGGCCTTGGTCAGATGCCACTGGAAGTCGCGCTCCTCGTCGGGGACCTGGTCGAGCGTCAGCAGGGCCGCCCGGGTGCTGTCCCCCGCCAGGAAGGACTGCGCGCGGCGCAGCACCTCCTGCGGCGAGAGCAGGTGAGCCCAGTCCATCCCGCCGTCCGGCGCCCGGAAGGCGTGCACCACCTGCGCGGCGTCCGAGGAGAGGGGGTCCTCGATCAGCAGCCGGCGGCCGGCCTCGCGCTGCGCCGCCTCGTCCGCCAGCTGGCGGCCGAGCTTCCAGGCCAGACGGTCGAGATCCTCCCCCGTCTTCCCGTCGATGCCCGCCTCGCGGGCCCGCCGCACGAGGTCGAGGGCGGCCTGCGGCTGACCGTGATCGGCCGCGAGCTGGGCCGCCTCCAGGAAGGCGGCGGACCGCAGGGGAGAGTCCGGATGACGGCTAAGGAGCCGGTCATAGCTCTCGTGGGCGAGGTCCTGGTCCCCCCGCCGGGCGGCGCTCTTGGCGAGCAGATAGAGCCGCCAGTCCTCCAGCGAGCCGCCGGGGGCCGAGGCGTTGGCGAGGATCTCCTCCGCCTGCTGGTCGTCCCCCGCCTGATGAGCGTAGAGGCCGGCGATCACCTGGGTCTGAGCGGCCTGGTCAGGGTGTTGGGAGGCCACCGAGTCGAGCTGCTGGCGGGCTTCTTGCAGTTTCCCATGCCGCAGGGCCTCGGCGGCCTGGGCATAGAGATTCTCGGGAAGCGTGGGGTGGTGCTGCCGCCAAGCCCTTTGCTCCGCGCTCTCGGGGCGCACGATGAGGGACGCGGTCGGCTGGGGAGAGCTCACCAGCATCGAGACCGTGAACAGGGAGGAGACGATCAGGAAAAGAACGATGATGTAGCGAGCCGAATGCTTCTTCATGGGCCTCCGTCCGACCAGGAGTGGCGACTGCGCGTTGTAAAACTCTCCGAGACCGCCCGTGTCTCGGCCTGATTGTCGTCGGTCAGGGGTGTCCCCAACTCTTCTACTTAACCCGTAGGATACGGGCCTCATTCCCAATCCGTCTACCCTTTTTGCACGAAATCTCATCTTTGCGGTTGGTTTCCGCTGCTCTGCTTGTAAGTTTTGTAAGAGTTGCCGGTTTGGGGCCGGTTTGGGGTCGGCCGGAGGGGCTGGATGTGGGGAGGTTTTGCACGGCCGGTCCAAGGACCCAAGGGGCTGCAAGGACAGCAAGGACAAACACGGACGAGGAAGCGGCTTCGTCGGGTTATCATTGCGCCCGCTGTGAGCCGTATCTCCTGGTTTCCAAGTAACTCCTAGAAAGAGGTCGTCGATGGCGCGTCGGGATCGCGAGGCTGGTCGGAAAGCCGCGGGGTGCTTCCTGCGGGTGCTGCTGGTGCTGGTTCTTCTCATCATCGTGGTGGGGTTGTTCGCCGGGTTCTACTCCGGCGCCACCCCCAAGCTGACGGTCAAGCCCACTCTCGCCGGGATCGGCCGCCGCACCCCGGTCCAGATCCGGATCGACGACCCCCAGCGGGTCGAGAAGCTGCGCGTCGAGGTGGTCCAGAATTCGGACGTCAAGCCGGTGATGGAGAAGACCTTCGAGCCCCAGCCGGCGTGGAAGCTCTTCGGCGCGCCGCCCCCCGTCACCCTCACCGCCGACGTCGGCCGCGAGACGGTCCAGGGGCTGCGGGCCGGCGAGGCAACCATCCGGGTCACCGCCGAGCGTGCGGGCTCGATGTTCCGCCGTCCCGATCCGGTGGTGCAGGAGGTCAAGTTGCCGGTGCGGCTGGCGCCGCCGACCTTGCAGATCTCCTCCAGCTTCCACTACGTCAACCAGGGCGGCTGCGAGG
>JAICSG010000129.1 GCA_025937035.1 Thermoanaerobaculia bacterium
GGATCGTGCTTGGCCGCGTAGAAGCCGCTGCTGGCGATCGGGCAGGCGCCGGTGGTGGAATTCTGACCTTCCTGGTAGGTGATCCAGGTAACATTGTTGGTCGAATTCTTCATCTGCGTCACCAGATGCGCCGTGCTGCCCGTGCTGTTGGTCGAGGACGGGTCGTTGTCGGAGGTAAAAGTGTGATCCGAAAAGGAATTCGTGCCCGCCTCCATGTAGACGTAGTGTGGCTCGCTCGGGATGCTGAGGGCGAGCGGATCGTTGAAGTTGGTCGCGTGGGCGTAGCTCGGAATGAGGGTGCTGTTGATGTACGGCGCGTTGGTGGTGTTGCCGTAGATCTGCGACGCGTCGTGATTCTCCATCACGATCACGAAGACGTGCTGGATCACCGAGGCGTTGGACGCCGTGGAGATCCCTAAGGTACCCGCCAGGCACAACGCAAAAAGATTCCCGAGACGTTTCATTCTTCACCTCGCTGGAATCGCGGCTGCCGTCATGGCAGCCGCCGATGGCTAATGAAGGCTATTTTAGCAGTATTGAGTCCTCGTAACGAGTGTGCGGCAAGGTGACGGCGGGCCGATGATAGAATTCCGCCCCCATGAGCACCGAGCCCGTCGCCGCCCCCGAGCCCGTTCCTGGTCCCGCGCCGCGGACGCCGCATCCGCTGAGCATCCCCCACTTCCGCAACCTGTGGCTCGGCTCCACGATCTCGCTGCTGGGCGACCAGTTCTATCTGGTGGCGCTGCCCTGGCTCGCCCTGCAATTGACCGGGTCGAGCCTGATCCTGGGCACGCTCCTGATGGTCGCGGCGATCCCCCGGGCGGTGCTCATGCTGGTCGGCGGCGCGGTGACCGATCGCTTTTCGGCGCGGCGGGTGCTGATGACCACGGCGGCGGTCCGCACGCTGCTGGTGGGCGGGGTGGCGACGCTGGTCTGGCTGCACCGCATCCAACTGTGGGAGCTCTACGGAATGACGTTCCTGTTCGGCGTCGCCGACGCGTTCTCCTTCCCCGCCGGACCGGCGCTGATGCCGACGCTGGTCCAGCCGGAGCAGCTCCAGCCCGCCAACGCCCTGATGCAGAGCTCCACGGTGAGCACGCAGACGCTCGGCTCGTTCCCCGCCGGATGGCTGGTCGCGCGCTGGGGCGTCGCCACGGCCCTCTTCTTCGACGCCGTCAGCTTTCTCGGCGTGATCGTGGCGCTGCTCAAGATTCCCGATCCGCCCAAGGTCCCGGCGCACGCCCGTCCGAGCATGCTGCACTCGATCGCCGAAGGGTTGCGCGCGGTGCGGCACGATCCGGCCCTGTTCGCGATGATGTCGCTCTTCGCCACCATCAATCTCTGCTTCTCCGGCCCGGTCTACGTCGGCCTCTCGTCGCTGGCCCAATTCCAGTTCAAGTCGGCGAAGGCGTTTGGAGCCTGGCTCTTCTTCCTCAGCGCCGGCATGCTGGTGGGCATCCTCCTCGGCGGCACGATCAAGCGGCCCCGCAGGCGCGGCCTGCAGTTCATCGTGGTGAGCCTGATCGGCGGCCTCGAGCTGATCGGCATCGGGTTGATCCCGAAATTCGGCGCCATCGCGACGTTCCTGGCGCTGATGGGGCTCGCCATCGGATTCGTCAACGTCCAGTTCAGCGCCTGGATTCAACTGCGCGTGGAGCGGGCCCTGCTCGGCCGTGTGATGAGCGTGCTGATGTTCTCCGCCGTGGGGCTGATCCCGATCTCCCACGCCGTCGCCGGGGTGGTCGCGCAATGGAGCCTCCCGGCGCTGTTCATCGGCGCGGGCGCGCTGCTTTCCCTGTCCTCCGCCTTGGCATTGACGGGCAAGGCAGCGCGCCACGTCGATTGAAGCCTACGGAGCCTTGGCCGCCTCGGGCTGCCGGGCCAGCAGGGCCTCCAGCCGCTGGATGCGCGCCTCCTGCTCCGCCAGCTGCGACCTCAGGCGCGTGACCTCCGCCTGCTGCTCCGCCACCGTGCCGTGCTGCTTCTGCAGCTCGTTGAGGAGCATGGTGTTGATCTCGTGATAGCGGACCGTGAAGGGCTTCCCCTTCTCGTCATACTGCACGAGGTCCGGATAGACCTTCGCCACCTCCTCGGCGATCAGGCCGTACTGGAGAAGGTGCGAGCCGTCGTCATACGGCGCCTTGTAGCGGAAGGTGACCGGGCGCAGCTTCATCAGCCCCTCGCTCGCGTCCCCCATGCTCTCGACGTCCTCCTTGAAACGCACCGACGAGGTGATCGTGCCGAGCTGGCCGTTGCTGTCGATGTAGACCGCCGTGCCGCTCGAGACGGTGACGCCGTTCACCCCGGCCAGGAACGCCCGGGTCTGGGTGCTGCCGATACGGATCGTGCTGGACTCGTTCCCTGGAGGGTTGTTGCCGATATCAATGTTGTTCGTGCCGGTCGTGATATTGAAGCCCGCCGAGCGGCCGAGCGCGGTGTTGCCCGATCCGGAGGCGTTCCCCAGGGCGTTCGCGCCCACCGCCGTGTTGTTGCTCGACGTGGTATTGCCGAACAGGGCCTGAATGCCGACGGCCGTATTATTGCCGCCGGTCGTATTGGAGCTCATGGCGCTGGCGCCGAGCGCCGAGTTTCCATTGCCCGACGTGTTGGAGGACAGGGCGCCCGAGCCGATCGCCGTGTTGACCAGCCCGTTGGTGTTGGCCCACAGCGAGAACGAGCCGACCCCCGTGTTGGTGCTCCCGGACGTATTGGAATAGAGAGCCTCGGCGCCCACCGCGGTGTTGTCCGAGCCGGTGGTGTTGGAGGCCAGGGCCTGCTCCCCCAGCGCGGTGTCCCGGTCGCCCGTCGAGACTCCGGGATTGCCCGCGCCGGTGCCCAGGTTGAGATCCTCGAAGCCCTGGGCCTGGACGGCGGCGGCGCACAGGGAGAACGCGGCGAGCAGGACGAATGGACGATAGGCCTTGCGAAGGATGGATTTCCGGGACATGTCTGACCTCCTCGGTCGTGCCGCCCCGCGGGGCGGCGGATGATCTCATGTCCTTGCAATTAGCGTATTCCAAAAGTTCGATGAAAGCCACCGCTCCAGCCCCGGGCCTGAAATGAAAACACCCTTCCGGCCATTCCTGGAGAAAGCCCCCTTGTGCTCTAATGAGGGCACGAGAGCCCAAGACACTACGGGCCGCGGCGCGGCCTTTGGAGGAGATGAGATGGGTAAGCGGATCCTGTTGTTCCTGGTGACCAACCTCGCGATCATGCTGGTGCTCTCGCTGGTCCTGAGCCTGCTCGGGGTGGGCTCCTACATCGGCCCGGACGGGCAGCTCCAGCTCGGCTCGCTGATGGTCTTCTGCCTCGTCTGGGGCATGGGCGGCGCCTTCATCTCCCTCCAGATGTCCCGCTGGATCGCCAAGCGGGCGGTGGGGGTCCACCTCATCGACGGCCGCTCGGGGCACGCGGAGATCGACCGCCTGTACGAGACGGTGGCCAACCTCACCCGCCAGGCGGGCCTGCCGATGCCGGAGGTGGGCATCTCTCAGTCGCCGGAGGTCAACGCCTTCGCCACCGGCCCGAGCAAAAAGCGGAGCCTGGTGGCGGTCTCCACCGGCCTCCTGCAGACGATGCCGCCGCAGGAGCTCGAGGCGGTGCTGGCCCACGAGGTGGGGCACATCGCCAACGGCGACATGGTGACCATGGCGCTGCTCCAGGGGGTGATCAACGCCTTCGTGCTCTTCTTCGCCCGGATCGCCGCCTTCGCCGTGCGCATGGCGGTGCCGGCGCGGGTGGCCTGGATCGCGGGCCTCGCCACCCGCATCGTGCTGGAGATCTCGCTCGGCATCCTCGGCTCGCTGGTGACCGCCTGGTTCTCGCGCCAGCGCGAATTCCGCGCCGACGCCGCCAGCGCCGCCCTCAGCAGCCGCGAGGGGATGGTCGCCGCCCTGCGCCGCCTGATGGCCGACGAGGGGCAGGTCGACACCGCGAGCCCCGCCCTGGCCGCGATGAAGATCTCGGGCAAGAAGGCCCGGCTCAGCGCCTTCGCCACCCACCCGCCGCTGGCCGAGCGCATCGCGGCGCTGGAGGCGGGGCGGTAGCCACGCGAGGCTCCTGGCGCTCGGGAGTGGATTTACCCTGCTCCCGAGCGCTGGTAGGCTCACGGGCATGTTTCTCGGGCTCCTGCTCCTTCTCGCCTTTCTCCCCGCCCCCGCCCAGCCGGCCCACGCCCCCGAGGTCTTCCAGGTCCGCTTCGAGACCAGCCAGGGACCGTTCGTGGTCGAGGTCCACCGGGATTGGGCTCCCCAGGGCGCCGACCGCTTCCATGCGCTGGTGGCGGCCGGATACTTCGACGGCTCGCGCTTCTTCCGGGTCGTCCCGGGCTTCATCGCGCAGTTCGGCGTCGCGGGGGACCCCAAGGTCACGGCGGCGTGGAAGGACCGGACGATCCCGGACGATCCGGTGCGTCAAAGCAACACCCGCGGTACCATCGCCTACGCCATGACCGGTCCGAATACGCGGGCGACCCAGCTCTACATCAATCTGGCGGACAACTCGCGCCTGGACGCCCAGGGGTTCGCCCCCATCGGCCGCGTGACGTCCGGCCTGGAGGTGGTCGACCGGCTCTACTCCGGCTATGGCGAAACGTCCGGCGGCGGCATGCGCGGCGGCAAGCAGGGGGAGATGCTGAAGGGGGGCAACGCCTGGCTCGACGCCCATTTCCCCAAGCTCGACCGTCTGTTGCGAGCCCGCCTTCTGGAGGAGACACCATGAGAAACGCCCTGCGCCTCGGCCTGATCCTGCTCCTTGCCTCTTGTCCGGCTTTCGCCGCGGCTCCGGTCGAGGGAGATTGCACGCTGAAGGATTTCCGCTTCCAGAGCGGCGAGACGCTGCCCGCGCTGCGGCTCCACTACACCACCCTCGGCACGCCGTCCCGCGACGCGGTGCTGATCCTCCACGGCACGAGCGGCGATGGAAAGGCTTTTCTGCGCGAGCAGTTCGCCGGCCAGCTCTTCGGACCGGGGCAGCTCCTCGACGCGGCCACGCACTACATCATCCTTCCGGACAACATCGGCCACGGCAAGTCGAGCCGCCCGAGCGACGGCCTGCACATGCGCTTCCCCAAGTACACCTACGACGACATGGTGCGGGCGCAGCACGACATGCTCACCCAGTGCCTGAAGGTCGATCATCTCCGCCTTGTGATGGGCACCTCCATGGGTGGCATGCACACCTGGGTCTGGGGCTACACCTATCCCGATTTCATGGACGCCCTGATGCCGCTCGCCAGCCTGCCGGTCGAGATCGCCGGGCGCAACCGGATGCTGCGCAAGATGGGGATCGATTCGATCATGAACGATCCCGAGTGGAAGGGCGGCGAGTACACCACCCAGCCGCGCGGCCTGGTCGGCGCCATCGACGTGCTGATCTTCATGGTGTCGAGCCCGCTCCAGATGCAGAAGGAGGCGCCGACCCGCGAGAAGGCGGAGGCGATGCTCGCCGCGCTCGTCCAGCGCTATAAAATGTTGCTCGACGCCAACGATCTGATCTATCAGTTCGACTCGTCGCGAAATTACAACCCCTACCCCCACCTCGGCGAGATCAAGGCGCCGCTCTACGCCGTCAACTCCGCCGACGACCAGGTGAATCCGCCGGAGCTCGGCATCCTCGATGAAGCCATCCACAAGGTGCCGCACGGGCGGTACATCCTGCTGCCGATCTCCCCCGAGACCCGCGGCCACGGCACGCACTCCCTGCCGGCGATCTGGGGGAAGTATCTGGGGGAGCTGCTGGCGGCGTCGGCGCGCTGAGCCCTCAGGGTGAGGGTTCGGCACGCGATTTGCTGTATCCTCGTCTGGCCGTCCCCGACCTGACAGGAGGACTCTATGCCATTTCTGGAACGATTCACGGAAGCGCTCTACGCCCTGTTCCGCATCATCTTCGGCCTGATGTTCTTCTCCCACGGGGGCCAGAAGCTGTTCGGCTGGTTCGGCGGGCAGAAGGTCCCCGGCGGGCTGCCGGTCGTGGCCGGATGGATCGAGCTGGTGACCGGGCTGCTGATCCTGATCGGCCTGTTCGCCGGCGTGGCGGCGTTCATCGCCAGCGGCGAGATGGCGGTCGCGTATTTCATGGTCCACGCCCCCCATCACTGGTGGCCGGTGGTGAACAAAGGTGAAGCCGCGGTGCTGTACTGCTTCGCGTTCCTCTACATCGCGGCCCGGGGCTCGGGGATCTGGAGCGTCGACGCGCTGCGGACGCGGCCTGTGGCAACCCGGCCACCGGCGGCCCGCTGACCCAGCAGCGCGTTCGGGGTGGAGGGCCCTTCCCTTGCGCTCCGATCGCGCTATACTGGACCTCGCTTCCGGGAATTCGATCAACCTCTGAGCTTTCAACAGTTACGGAGGAGCTCGCTCGATGGGCCATGACACGTCCTTCTCGCGGCAGCTCGCGGCGCGGCTGGCGCCGTACATCGGAGATTTCAACGCCCAGATGTGGATCAAGTCGGTGGCCCGCCGCGAGCTCGGGCTGGCTCCCGAGGATCTGACGGTCAAGCACCTCCCCCCTTTGATCGACGGCCTGCGCCCCTTTCTCCAGACGCTGATGGGCCGGTCGACGGCCGACAACCTTTTGCAGCAGATCGGACGCGAGGTCCATTGAAATGCGATTCCGTTTCCTGGCGGCCTTCCCTCTCCTCTATGCGCTGATCTTCCTCGCCATCGCCTGGTCGCTCCAGGGCGGCGAGATGCTGGCTCCGTTCACCTTCTGGCAGCGGATCCTGGTGCGCGTCCTGGCCGTGGCGGGGTGCTTGGCGGCCGTCTCCTGCTTCGAGCGGGGGGATCACCTGCGGAGCGCCTGGCTCTGGCTCGGCGCGGGGACGATCGTGATCCTGATCCGCGATCTGCTGCGGCTGTCCCCTGGCTTCGCTCCGCAGGGAGCCGATCCACAAGCGCAGCTCGTGGTGACCGCGCTGGGAATCCTTTCCAATCTCGCCCTCCTCGGCGGCGTCTGGATGCTGGCCCGGTCGTGGAAGATGGCGGCCATCGTGCTGCCCGGAGGCCGCTCGGGCTTCGGGGTCGTGGCGGTGTTCACCGCCGTGCTCGCGCTGACCGTGGCCGGGCCCGGGGCCTATATCCATCTCCAGGAGGTCGCGAGGGGCGACTGGAGCTCGCTGGTGCTGGTGGTCTCGGCGATCGTGGACATCATCACCCTCTGCCTGATCACCCCTCTGCTGCTGACCGCGATCTCGCTGCGCGGCGGCCTCTTCGCCTGGCCCTGGGGCCTCGTCACGGCGAGCCAGCTCGCCTGGCTCCTCTACGATATCGCGGCCGGCCTCCGGCCCGGCCTGCTGCCCACCGGCCTGCCTCTCCCGGAGGTCTTCCGCGGCCTCGCCGAGAATTATCTGTTCGCGGCCGGCATGGCTCAGTATTTCGTGATCGATCAGGTCCGGCAGGCGGCGCGCGCGCCGGTGCTGCGCCCCGCGGCTGAAGGCTAGGCTTTTCAGTCAAACTCAAGCCGTGCCGCCGCCTGCTCCGGCCCCACCCGCCCCGCCTGGATCTCCGCCTTGAAGTAGTTCTCCCCCTTGACCGGCGAGCCGGCGAGGCGGCGGAGCATGGCGATCTGGCCGATGTGGGTGAGCGCGTCGGCGACCGGACCCTGGAACAGCTTCTCGACCGTGAAGCCGAGCGGCACGTCAGCGGCCAGGGCCTCGTCGAACCGGCGCAGCCCTTCGAAGAAACGCGCGACCTCGCTCTCCCAGGAGCCCGGCGTGGCGTCGCGCCAGACGTGCCGCCCATCGCAGAGGGCCACCGCCCAGTCGAACAGGTCGCCGACATGGGCCAGGATCTCGATCGGCGTGCGGCTCGATTCGCCGGCGCGGAAGGTGGCGAATTCCGGAGGCGCTCCGCGCAGGGTCTTGCCGCCGCGGTAGGCGAGCGTGGCGACGGTGTGGCGCAGGAGCTGGCGGGCGGGGTCGGACGAGCTCATGGGGCCTCCTGGGTCTCCGTTCCGGCGGGTTCGCGGCTCAGGGGATCAGCAGCACCTTCCCGGAGCTCTGACGGCTCTCCAGGAAGGCGTGCGCGGCGGCCCCTTCGGCGAGCGGGAAACGCGCGGCGACGTGGATCTTCAGGGCACCGTCCAGAATCCAGCCGAACAGCTCGGCGGCCCGGCTCCGGCGGTCCCCGGCGGTGCGCAGGACGTTCCAGAGATCGCCGCCGGTAAGGCTCTTCGAGGTGTCCATCAGCATGCGAGGATCGACGAGCGGCGGCTCCCCTCCGGCCATGCCGTAGAAGACCACGTGGCCTCCCGTGCGCACCGCCTCGAAGCTGCGCGGGAGCGTGCTCCCGACCGAGTCGTAGGCCACGTCCACGCCGCCGGGAGCGAGCGCGTGGGCCGCGGCGACCCAGTCCTCGTCCGCGAGGGCCACCGCGTCCGCTCCCGCGTCGAGCACGGCGTGAGCCTTGGCGGCGCTCGACGTCAGCCCCAGGACCCGGACGCCGAGCGCCTTGGCGATCTGGACCAGCAGCAGGCCGACCCCGCCGGCCGCGGCGTGGACGAGCGCCGACTCCCCCGGTTGCAATCGGTGACTGTCGCGGGTCAGGTACCGCGCCGTGAGCCCCTGGAGCAGGCTGGCGGCGGCCATCTCGGCGGAGATGCCGTCCGGCAAGGGGATCAGCTTGTCGAACGGCACCGAGACCTTCTCGGCATTGGCGTAGGGGCTGTCCGCGAAACCCACGCGGTCTCCGATCTTGAA
>JAICSG010000191.1 GCA_025937035.1 Thermoanaerobaculia bacterium
CCGTCTGGCGGCAATCCGGTCTTCGTCTCGACGACACTCTCCGGGAGTTCACCCTCACGACCGGCCTCCTCAAACCGGGCCGGTACACGATCCAGCTCTCCACGGTCGAGAACGGCCAGCCGGTGCCGCGCGAGAGGTACTCGATCCGCGTCCAGTAGCTACCGCCCCACCTCCCGGGCCGCCGCGCCGACGATGGCGAGCGTCGCGGGGTCCTGGAGGAAGGCGGCGACGCCGAGGTCGTCCGTCTTCCAGCGCTTGTCGATGCCGAGGACGACCTCGCCGGTCTTCTCGGCCCCGGCGGTGGCGGGCAGGGTGAAGGCCTTCTCCAGGCGCCGCACCACGCGGTCGTTCCTGAGCAGGCGCGAGGCGTTCTCCCCCGCCTTCACCTCGGTCGAGAGGTTGCTCTGGTAGACCGCCACCCAGAGGTCGAGGTTTCCGGACCCCACCGCCTTGGCGAGCTTCGCGTCCACCTTCACCCGCAGATGGCCGTCCGGCGTCAGCGGATCGAGCGCCAGGCTCACCCGGCCGGCCGGCTCGGCGGCCAGGGCGTCGTTGATCCGGCCCAGGACCTCCCCCTCCGAATTGCCCACGCACTCGGAGCGGCCGTTCACCACCACCTGCGGCGTGTAGATGCGGTTGCTGTGGAAGACCCGCCCCGCGTAAGCCTTCTGGCGGTCGGACCAGCGTCCCGAGGAGAAGGGGTCGGTCCAGCCGATGTAGTTCCAGTAGTCGACGTGGAAGGAGAGGGGGATCACCTTCCCCTGGTACTTGCCGTCGTGGGCCAGCTTCGAGAGCAGCCGGTCGGCCGGCGGGCAGCTCGAGCACCCCTGCGACGTGAACAGCTCGACCACGGCCACGCGGTCCGCGGGCGCCGGTTGACCGGCCTCGCCACGCGAGGAGAGGACGGCGAGGGCCAGGGCGAGGAGAGAAAATCGGACGATCGTGCTCATGGGATCAGCCTCCAGGGTGAATCCTACGCTTCAGAGGAGATACGAGCGAGCCCGCGGGAACGGCTTGCCCCGAAACGCTTTCCCCCGTCCCGCCATTTCAGGGTGGTAGGATCGGCTCGATCTGCCAGCAAAGGAGGAGCTCCATGGCATCCCTGGCCTCAGCCTCCCTCGTGATCGGCGTCCTCGTCGTCCTCTTCGCCTTCTACGTCCTCGCCCGCGTGCTCTACAAGAAGGCGGGGCCGGACGAGGCGCTCATCGTCTACGGCCGCAAAAAGATGTTCGGCGAGAAGGTCCGGGACGAGAAGGGCGCCACCGAGGGGTTCCGGATCGTCCGCGGCGGCGGCACCTTCGTGCTCCCCGTGACCGAGCAGTACCGCATGCTCTCCCTGCGCATGATGACGCTGGACATCGACCTCCAGCACGTCTACACGAGCCAGGGGATCCCGATCAACGTCAAGGCGGTGGCGCAGGTGAAGATCAAGGGGGATACCGAGCACATCCGCAAGGCGGCGGAAGGGTTCCTCGGCGTGCCGCCCGAGCAGGTCCGCTCGACCATCCAGGAGACGGTGGCCGGCCACCTGCGCGGCATCATCGGCACGCTGACCCTGGAGGAGCTCTACCGCGACCAGAAGCGCTTCCAGGAGAAGGTCCGCGACGAGGCCCATTTCGATCTCGAGGGGATGGGCTTCGAGTTCAAGTCCTTCGTCTTCCAGGCGATCCAGGACTCGGAGGGGTACCTCGACTCGCTCGGCCAGCCGAAGATCCAGGAGGCCCTGCGCGACGCCCGCATCGCCACCGCCCAGGCCGACCGCGCCGCCAAGCTGGAGGAGGAGACCGCCCGCCAGCAGAAGGAGCAGAAGCGCTTCGCCGTCGACACCGAGATCGCCGACGCCGAGAAGTCCCTGTCGCTCAAGCGGGCCGCCATCCAGAAGGAGGTCGACGTCGCCAAGGCGCAGGCGGTGAAGGCGGGCGAGATGGAGACGAAGGTGCAGGACATCACGATCGCGGACAAGGAGGTCGAGCGGCGCAAGCTGGAGCTCAACGCCACCATCCGCGAGCAGGCGGACGCCAAAAAGTACGAGACCGAGCGGCTGGCCGACGCCGAGCAGTACAAGGTCGAGCGCCAGGCCGCGGCCGACCGCAAGCGGCGCGAGGAGGCGGCGCAGGCGGTCAAGGCCGAGGGCCTCGCCAAGGCGGAGGCCGAGTCGGTGATGCGCAAGAACATCGGCCTCGCCGAGGCGGCGGCGATCCAGGCCAAGGGCGAGGCCGAGGCGGCGGCCCGGCGCCTGCTGGCCGAGGCGCTCAAGCTCTACAACGAGGCCGGCCTCTCGATCGAGGCCCTCAAGGTGCTGCCGGAGATCGCGGCGGCCGTCTCCGAGCCGCTGTCGCGCGCCGGCGCCACCACGATCATCAGCAACGGCAACGGCCACGACGGCACTGGCGCCGCCAAGCTGAGCCAGGACGTGGTGCAGGTGCTCTCCCAGCTCTCGCCGATCATGGAGCAGCTCGCGGGGGTGGACCTCAAGCGCTTCCTCCAGGACGTCTCGAAGATCCCCGCGGCGGTGGCGCACACCAGCGCCGCGAGCGAGGGGCTGATCCGCGTCGATACCCCGCCGCAGCCGCCGCGGACCGCTTCGTAAGGCGCTTTCAGGGGGACAGCCGAGGATGCCCGCCGCGCCCGAGACCCTGCCCGAGCTGCTCCACCAGCTCGGGTCGACCTACTCCCCCTTCGAGCGGCTGAAGATCCTCAGCCGCGCCTGGCACCTGCTGCGGGCGATGTCGCCCCAGGAGCGGCTCGTGGTGGCCACCCAGCTCGGGCTGGACCACGCGGACGAGGTCGTCGAGGGGGTCGCCAGGCGGAGCGGCCACGAGGCCTCGCCGGCCCTGATCTCGATGATCGAGAAGGCGCAGACTCAAGGGACGGCCCACCTGCCGGAGCTGATCGCCGACCTCCGCGATCCGCAACGGCGGACCGAGCGGCTGCAGCAGGGGGTCCAGGCGGCCGTGGCGGGGGCCCTGGCCGCGCCACCCCCGCCGCAACCGAAGCCCGTCCCCCCGCGCCCGCTGCCGCCCATCGAAGCCGCGCCCATTCCCCCCGCCGCGAAGCCGGCGCCGGAGCCCATCGCCACGCCTCCGCCGCCGGCGCAGGCCGCTCCGCCGCCGCCTCCGGTGGTCCAGGAGCCTCCCCCACCTCCCAAGCCCCGGCCGGAGCCCGTCACGGCCCGCAAGGCGGACGGTGCCCTGGCCGGAAAGCTGGCCGAGGCTCCGTCGCTCAACAGCCGGTTCCATGTGCTCCGGCGACATCTGGCGGAAGCCCGGGGTCTCTCCGGTGAGGAGCTGAGGCCGGTCCTGGAAGCCTTTCCGGACGGCTGGGCCCGCCGCCGGGCGCTGCTGGAGCTGCTGCGCTCCGGAGCCCCCGCGGGGCTTCAGGACGCCTTGGGGCTCGTGGAGGCCCTGGGATCGGAGCGCGACCGCGCCTGGTGCCTCGGCGCTCTCGCGGACGAACGGCCTCTGGGCGCCCGGGACCGGGAGGTGCTGCTGGCGGCGGTGCCCACACAGGCGGCCCGGCGGCGGCTGGAGCGGCGGTTGGGCGGGTAGGCCCCCCGCCCTACGCTACAATACCCCCGAAAGGAGATCTGGATGACGCGGAACGCACCTCTCCACATTTGCCTCGGGATCGTCCTCCTCGGCCTGCTGGCCTTCGCCACGGCCGCGGGCGCCGCGGCCCAGCAGCCTCTCAAGGTCGGGGACCCCGTCCCCCCGTTCAGCCTCCAGACCCTCGACGGCAAGACGCTCACCAGCACCAGCCTCAAGGGCAAGGTCGTGCTGCTCGACTTCTGGGCCACCTGGTGCGGGCCGTGCCGCCAGGCGATGCCGGAGCTCAAGACCCTCCTCCAGAAGAACACCGGCAAGCCGCTGGTGGTGGTCAGCGTCAGCGCCGACCAGGACATGAAGGCCCCGGCGGAGTTCGCCCGCGCCAACGGCATGACCTGGATGCAGGCCTGGGACGGCACGGGCAAGGTGATCGGCGGCGTCTTCGGAGTCAGCAGCCTGCCCAGCTACGTGGTGATCGACGCCGACGGCCGGATCGCGTACCTGATGAGGGGGTGGGCACCTTTAAGCTCCTCCGCGCTGCTGAGCCAGGCCGTCTCCCGGGCCCTGCAGACCGCCTGCACCGCGGAAAAGGTCTGCTGAGGCGGAGGGTCCTTTGGCGGAAGATCTCTCGCAGTCACGGATCGGCCAGATCGCGATCGTCGTCCAGGACCTCGACCGGGCGGTCGCCTTCTACCGCGACACCCTGGGGATGAGATTCCTCTTCCAGGCACCCCCGAAGCTGGCCTTCTTCGACTGCGGCGGGGTCCGCCTGATGCTCGAGGTCCCCGAGGAGGAGGAATTCAAGCATCCCGCCTCCATCCTCTACTACAAGGTGGAGGACATCAAGGCGACCTGGGCCACCCTGCGCGGCCGCGGCGTCGAATTCCGCGACGAGCCCCACCTGGTGGTCCGCATGCCCGACCATGAGCTGTGGATGACGTTCCTCCGGGATAGCGAGGGGAATACGCTGGCGCTGATGAGCGAGGTGCGGGGGTAGGGGTCAGCACAGAAACATCGGCAGCCCCATCACCCCCACGATATTCGCCCGGTATCTCTCCCGGTCGTAGAATTTCTCGACGTCCACCTGCTTCTTGCCCTCGCCCACGATCTCCAGCGGCTCGGTGGTGTAGCGCCCCCCTTGGATGGAGACCAGGCGGCCGGTCTTGCCGGCCAGGATGAGGTCGGCGGCGAGGGTGGCGAAGTTGCGGGCCACCAGGCGGTCGAGCGAGTCGGGGGGGCCCGAGCGCATCAGGTAGCCCAGGCGCTGGTAGATCACCCGGTCGCCGGTGTGCTTCTGGAGCTCCTCCCGCAGATAGCGGCCCACCCCTCCCAGCTCGCGGTTGCCCACGGCGTCGGCCTCGCCGGTCTCGAAGGGGTGGCCTCCCGCGGGGAAGGCCCCCTCGGAGATGGCGCAGACGGCGTAGTTGCTGGGGTTGCCGTGCTTGTCCTCGGCCAGCATCTCGACCACCCGCTGGAGGTCGAAGGGGACCTCGGCGATCAGCGCCCGGTCGGTGCCCGCGAGATAGGAAGAGAGGAGGCAGGTCTCCCCCGAGTGGCGGCCGAACAGCTCGACCACCAGGAAGCGCTCGTGCGAGCCCGCCACCGTCCTGAGATCGTTGACGAAGTTGACCGAGCGGGTCACCGCCGTCGAGAAGCCGATGCAGTAGTCGGTGCCGAAGACGTCGTTGTCCATCGTCTTCGGCAGGCCCACGACCTTGACCCCTTCGAGGTGGAGACGGCGGGCGAAGGAGAGGGTGCCGTCGCCGCCGATCGCCACCAGGGTATCGAGATGGAGATAGCGGAGCACCTCCAGGGCCGCCTCGGTGAGGTCGAGCCGGCCGTCGGGCAGCCGCTTGTGATCGTGGTCGCGGAGGTGCTCGGGGACGGCCTCGGGCGCCGTGAGGGCCGGGTTGATCCGCGAGCAGTGGAGGATCGTGCCGCCGCTGCGGTCGATGGTGCGGGTGCTCGCCCGGGTGAGGGGGACGATCCAGGACGAGTTGTCGGCGTCGTGGTACGGCTTGACGTGGAGGAGGGCCGCCCAGCCGCGGCGCAGCCCGACGACCTCGTAGCCCTCGTCATCCATCCGCCAGACGAGCTGCTGGATGGCCGCGTTCAGCCCCGGCACATCGCCGCCGCCCGTCAAAATGCCGACCCGTTTCGCCATTCCTTCCCCTACATCCCCCCCACGGCCACCATGCGGTCGATCAGGTCGACCACCCGGTTCGAGTACCCCCACTCGTTGTCGTACCAGGCCACCACCTTGACGTAGCCGTCCCCCTCGGCGCGGGTGGAGAGGGCGTCGAAGACCGAGGAGTGGGGGTTGCCGATGATGTCGGTCGAGACCAGCGGCACCTCGCTGTATTCGACCACCGCCTTGAGCGGCCCCTCGGCGGCCGCGCGGACGGCGGCGTTGACCGCCGCGGTGTCCGGCTTCTCCCGCACCTTGGCCACCAGGTCGACGATCGAGCCGTCGGGCACCGGCACGCGCATCGCCAGGCCGTCCAGCTTCCCCTTGAGCTGCGGCAGCACCTTGCCCACGGTGCGGGCGGCGCCGGTGGTGGTGGGGATGATGTTCTGGGTGGCCGCGCGGCTGCGCCGGAAGTCCTTGTGGGGGACGTCCGCCAGCCGCTGGTCGTTGGTGTAAGCGTGCACAGTGGTCATGAACCCCTCCTCGATGCCGAACTTCTCGTCGAGGATCTTGGCCACCGGCGCCAGGCAGTTGGTGGTGCAGGAGGCGTTCGAGACCAGCTTGTGCTCCGGTTTCAGCTTGTCGTCGTTGACCCCCATCACGATGGTGGCGTCGATCTCGTCCTTGGCCGGCACGGTCAGGATCACCTTCTTGGCCCCCGCCTCCAGGTGCTTCTGGAGCTGCTCCTTCTAGGTGAAGACCCCGGTCGACTCGATGACGATGTCCACGCCCAGCTTCCCCCAGGGGATCTTCGCCGGGTCCTTCTCCGCCGTCATGGCGATCTTGTGACCGTTCACGTACAGGAAGTCGTCGTCGGCCCGGACCTCCTTCTCGAAGACCCCCATCACGGTGTCGTACTTGAGGAGGTAGACGAGCTGCTCGTTCTCGAACAGGTCGTTGATCGCCACGACCTCGACGTCGTCGCGGTCGGAGAGGATGCGGAAGACGCTGCGGCCGATGCGGCCGAAGCCGTTGATGCCGATCTTGACGCTCATGCTGCGGCCTCCTTCTGGTCGAATTGCTCGAAGCGGCGGAGCAGGTCGACGACCCGGTGGGCATACCCCCAGCCGTTGTCGAACCAGGTCAGGGTCTTGGAGACTTCGTTGCCCAAGACCATGGTGCCGAGGCTGTCGAAGGTCCCGGAGCACGCGGAGAGGAGGATGTCGGAGGAGACGATCGGCTCGGTCTCGTAGCTCAGGATTTCCTTGAGGCCGTCGCCGGCGGCGGCGGTGCGCACCACCTCGTTGACCGCCTCCACGGTGACCGGCTTCCGGTGCCAGCAGACGAGGTCGACCACGGAGCCGTTGGCGACCGGCACGTTCAGCGAGTAGCCGGAGATCTTCCCCTTGAGGTCGGGCAGGAGCTCGGCCAGCAGGTCGGCCGCGTGGGTCTCCTGCGGGATGATGTTCTCCCCCGCCGCCCGCCCCCGGCGCGGATCGTCGGCCGGCACGTCGGCCAGCCGCTGCTGGTTGGTGA